>JAFGRK010000007.1 GCA_016935175.1 Candidatus Woesearchaeota archaeon
ACCCCCGCCTCTGCAGCCAGCACTAACTCCTTAACAAAATAAATTTTGTTTGCGTCGTTAGTGCAAGTGCAGGCTGCCGCGACTTTTGCAACGAAAACTAAAACAAGAAATATTCACTTCATCGCCTTGACAAACAATGCCAGTGCTATCAGCACTGCGCCTACTACAACCGTTCCTAAGCCATGCCTGAGGGCAGGCACTGTGGAGTTAAGGTATTGTGACAACCCTACCAGCAGGAATATTGCTCCCACGCACATCATGAGGAACAGGATGGACGTCTTTATCACCTTCATGGTGATTATCTCAATCTTCTTCTCAACATCCTTGATGGTCTTGTCAACCTTTTCTGTGAACTTGCTCAAGCCTTCGCCTAGCAAGAACTTGCCTATCTCCTTGAAAAAATTAGCCATTGAAAACACCCCCTTTGCCATAGGTGAGCGCTCTTGTTTTATATAATTTTTTGTTTAAGTGTCATAGAATTGGCAACCGTTAACTATATAAATGAGCGCTTTCACTTGGTTTTATATTTCTCTTGTTTTTTTAGCAGGAGACTTACAAAAGGTAGTGATTGCTTTATATGAAGTGTTGAGGAATGGTTCATATGTTCAATGAGTCGCATTTAGAGGATTTCTGCCCTAATTGCAGGAAACCACATAATAACGGTGATGGCAACGGAGGCTGGAAGCCTGAGTGGTGGAGGCATGAGCACTACATGACCATGATATGCGAGTGTGGCTATAAGATACACCGCCTAACACCCCATTTCTCATCAGGGCACTACTGATATAGAATTACTGTAATGAGCTTGCTTTTCTCCTAAAATTACCCCCTACTATGGAAGCTATGAGATAGACTAGTATGCAGAACGCAAGGGCTATGAACAGCTTGCCAAGGCCTGGCTCTGTGCTGTAGGTCATGCTTGCGCCTATGAGCAGGGCAGCAATTATCATGCCCATGACTATCCTTCCGCCTTCCACCCTTAGCTCCCTTGTCAGGCCTTGTATGTCTGCGTTGATGCTGTCAAGTGCAACATCTGCCTTCTGGAAAGTGCCGTAGATCTTCTGTGACTCGTCAGGAAGGCTTTGCACGAATTCAGCAAACCTGCCAGTCTCCCTTGCAAGCCTTTTCAGGACATATGATGGGCTGGTCTTCTTCTTAACAAGCCTGCTGATGAAGGGCTTGCTCTCATGCACAATGTTGAATTCAGGGTCAAGGGCTAGGCATACGCCTTGCAAAGTAACCATTGCCTTTCCTAGGAGTACCATGTCTGCAGGCAACTTTATCCTGTGCTTCTTAGCAACCCTTATGCTCCTGAAGAACAAGTCTGCAAAGTCAACCTTGTCTATGGCTGTGTCATAATACCCCCCGAGCGCATCCCTTATGTCTTTCTGCAGCTCTTCAACGTCCACGATGCTGTCAACCATGTTGAGGCTTATGAGGGAGCTGACCACTCCGTGCACATCCCTGCTTATTAGGTTTATGAACAATAAGCCAAGCTTTTCCTTTAGCTCATTGCTGAGCCTGCCTACTATGCCAAAATCAATGAATCCTATGCTGCTCTTGCCAGTGCCTGCGTTGCATACGACTATATTGCCAGGGTGAGGGTCTGCGTGGAAGAACCCATCTATGAATATCTGCTGGAAGATGCTCTGCACAACCAGCTGCGCAACCTCTTTCCTGTTGGCGCTTGGGTAGTGCTCTGGCTTTTGCATCAACTTCCTGAGCTCAACTCCTTCGATGAATCCCATGGTGATGACTTTTTGCGTTGTGAGCTCAGAATAAACCTCTGGTATGATGACTTTTGGCTGGCTCTTGAAATTATTGCTGAAGACCTTTATGTTGGCAGCTTCTTTCAGGAAATCAAGCTCATTCTCTGAGTAGCGCTTGAACTCAGCGAATATCTCCTCTGGGTCCACTATCTTCTGCTTCATGTGGTGCTTGAAAACCCTTGACAGGTATTCCAGGATTTCCAGGTCAGTCTGCACCAGCGCCCTGATTCCTGGCCTCATCACCTTGACAGCCACTTTCTTGTTATTCTTGAGCCTTGCAACATGCACCTGGCCTATGCTTGCAGATGCCAAAGGCTTCTTCTCAAAGCTCTTGAAAAGCTTGCTTATGGGCTTTTTCAGCTCATAGCTGATTACATGCTCCACTTCCTCATAATGGAAAGGCTCAACTTCATCCTGTAGCTTTGAAAGCTCGTCGCAGAATTCTTTTGGTATGAGGTCAGGCCTTAGGCTTAGCAATTGGCCGAGCTTGACAAAAGAGCCTCCTAATTCCTCGAAGATGAGCCTTAGCTCAACAGGCCTGGTCATTCCTCTCCTGAGGCGCAAAGATTTCTTCTTGAGGCCTGCTCTCTCTAGATAATGGCCTAGCTCGTACTTGGTAAGCACGTGCAGAACCTGCTCAAACCTCTTTATCCCTCGGAACTTCCTAGGTATGTTAAACATCTAATCCATTATTGTTCTCTGGCGTTTATATAATTTACCAAATGAGCAAGCTGATATTGAGCAAAGGAATAGCAGAGCATCAACCACACGAAAGTGGTGATATTTAATAAGATTTATAAGAAAAAAGAGCTTCCTATTTCTTATGGCGTCCCTGCTTGAGGAAGTAGTGAAAAGAAAAGAAAAAGGCGAGCCCTGTACCAAGCTAAATGTAGAGATGCCTATACAAGAGGCATATTGTTTTGAAGTGGCAAAGGATGACGCAGTGAGGTTTTTCAAGGAATGCTTTACTCTTGAATATGAGCAATGCAGAGCAGAGACAAGGGACATTGTAGAGAAGATGGCCTG
>JAFGRK010000008.1 GCA_016935175.1 Candidatus Woesearchaeota archaeon
CTTGCTGGCCTACGCAAGCACTCATCTGGGCGAGGTTGAGCAAGTTGCCCTTGGAGCCTGACAGTATCATCATAAGGGCGTGCGCGTCCTGGTTAGCGTTCTTGGCAACAGCATCTCCTGTCTCATTCCTTACCCTATTAAGCCTTTCCAGAATCCTTAATTCTAAGGTTTCCCTCATGTTCCTTCCTGGAAGCAGCTCTAATGTCTCGTCACGGTATTCTTGTATCATCTTCTTGACATCAGCATCTGCCTCGTTGATGAGCCTCTGTATCTCTTCCTTTACTTCTGGCTTCATGTCCAGGTCTGATAGCGTGATAGTGAATCCATAATTGAGCAGCACATCAATCCCCAGCCTGTATATCTTGCCAAGGATGTCAACCATCTTGTCTGCCCCGTACCTCTTGTGGAGATTCCTCAGCAATAGCCCAGAGCCTTCTCCCAGGTTGTTCTTGTCAAGTATGCCTCTTTCAAGCTTTCCCTCTTTTATCTCAACAATCATGTCAGGGTTTTCTTTCTCTTTCCCTTCCTTGTAATGCCTCGCATGCCCCCTGAAATTGAAGTCATCAGGCAATAGCACTGAGAACACTTCCTTCCCTGTGAGGGTATTCTTGTTAGGAAGCTTTGAGAAGTCATCCACTCCTGCTGCCACTAGCATGTCAATAGCTTCCTCCCTTGAGATGCTATTCAAGTACTTGGTAAGTATGTAGTTGCCTGTGATGGCATCCTGGTTGCAGCCAATGATGCTCAAGCCGTACCTTGGGCTTATGAGCTGGGTCTGCACTTCCATGAGAGTCTCTGCCTCTGCCCTTGCCTCCTCGGTTTGGGGTATGTGCAGGTTCATCTCATCGCCGTCAAAGTCTGCGTTATAAGGCGCGCATACTGCAGGGTTCAGCCTCAAAGTCAAGCCTGGCAGCACCCTAACCCTATGGCACATCATGCTCATCCTGTGAAGGCTTGGCTGCCTGTTGAAAGTGCTTATGTCCCCGTCCATCAAGTGCCTTTCGACGATGAATCCTGGCTGCAATTCCTCAAGAAGAGCCTCCTTGGTCTCATCAGTTATCTTCTTTCTTCTCCCATCAGGCCTGATGATGTAGTTTGAGCCGGGGTATTCTTTTGGACCTCTCTTGACAAATCCTTTTAAGTATTCAATGTTCCAATCAGTAACCCTCTCTGGAACTGTTAGCTTCATGGCCATGACCCTGGGCACTCCTACCTCGTTGATGTTAAGGAGCGGGTCTGGGCTGATGACTGTCCTTGCAGAGAAGTTAGTCCTTTTTCCTGCCAGGTTATGCCTTATCCTCCCTTCCTTGCTCTTTATCCTCGCTGTCAAGGTCTTGAGTGGCTGTCCGCTCCTATGCCTTGCTGGCGGCAGCTGCGCAACTTCATTATCAAAGAAAGTAGTGATATGATACTGCAGCAAGTCCCACAGGTCCTCGATTATTATTTCCGGAGCGCCCGCGTTTATGTTCTCGAATAACCTTTGGTTTATCCTTACAATGTCACCAAGCTTATGGGTAAGGTCGTCCTCGCTCCTCTCCCCTGTCTCAAGAGTGATGCTTGGCCTCATGGTGACTGGAGGGATAGGCAATACTGTCAGCACCATCCATTCTGGCTGGCAGGTCGCTGTGTTTATGCCGAACAATGGCAGGTGCTCCCTCTTTATCCTTTCAAGCCTGCTTCTCACCTCTATCGGGTTGAGCCTTTTCTCATCCTCAAGGTAAGTGGTTGGTTTCTCAATGGTTATCTTGTACTGCTTTTCCTTGCAATGAGGGCACTTGGTTATGGTCTTAAGGTTGGCTATTATCTGCTTGACCATCTTTCTCTGCTCATCAATGCCGAACTCCTTGCCTATCTTTTCAAGCTGCTCTTTTGCCCTTCCTATCTTGTCGTTAGGGATGAGCACGCTTCCGCAAGCCCTGCAAGTAGACCTAAGCAGGTCAAGTATTACTGTCACGAACTTGATATGGATGACCGGCCTTGCCAGCTCTATGAACCCAAAGTGGCCTGGGCATTCCTTCAGCTTTGAGCCGCAAGTCTTGCACTTGAGCCCTGGATCAATCACTCCTAGGCGTATGTCCATCAATCCTCCGTCAACAGGGTAGCCTTCCTTGTCATAGAGCTCAGGAGTTACTACCTTGGCTGATGCCATGTCCTTGATGAACTTAGGGCTCATCATGCCGAACTCAATCTTGTCAATCCTTTTTGAAACAAATGCGTCTGCCATTTTTTGTCCGTTCTTCAAATCATTATTTCATGCTTCTAATTGTTTTCTGGCTTTTATCATTAATACTTGCTCTTGAGCCTTAGCTTAGGGTATATTGTGAGGCTCTTGAACTCGTCAAGTATCAGCTTGAAGGCATAGCTCATCTCTATGTTATTTATTTCCACGTTCTCCCCGCAAACAGGGCAGAAATGAGAGTTCTTCCTTGCATCATAAACTGCTATTAGACCGCAGCTCTCGCATACAGGAACTTCAGTCCTGTCGCTGTCAAACCTCTCCTTCAAGAGCAGGCTTGCGCCGTGCGCTACAAAAGTATCCTTCTCCATCTCCCCAAGCCTCAAGCCCCCTTCCTTTGCCCTTCCTTCTGTTGGCTGCCTGGTCAAGAGCTGGATCGGCCCTCTTGCCCTGCTGTGGATCTTGTTAGCCACCATGTGCTTGAGCTTGAGATAGTACATATTGCCGACAAATATCTTGGCCTTGTATTGCTCTCCAGTTATGCCGTTGTACATGGTCTCTGTGCCGTTCTCCCTGAAGCCCATCTTGAGCAACTCCATCCTGAGGTCTTGCTCTTTTTCTCCCTCAAAGGTTGTGCCGTCGATGTACCTGCCGCTAAGGGCTCCTACTTTTCCTCCGAGAAGCTCTATGAGGTGGCTCACTGTCATCCTGCTAGGAATCCCGTGAGGGGAGAATATGAGGTCAGGCTTGATGCCTGATGCTGTGAAAGGAATATCTGCTTCTGGCACTATAAGGCTTACCACTCCTTTCTGCCCGTGCCTAGAGGTAAACTTGTCACCAATCTCAGGGATCCTTTGGTCGCGAAGCCTTACTTCCACCAGCTTGTTGCCTTCTTCGCTTTCTGTTATCATGACAAAATCAACTAATCCTTTCTCCCCGTGCTTGAGGGCGTTGCTTGACTCACGCCTGGAAGTGGTCGCAAGGTTATATTCCTCCAAGCTTGAAAGGAATCTTGGCGGGCTGGTCTTGCCAATGATGACATCCCCTTCCTCCACCACTGCTTCAGGGTAGATTATCCCGTCCCCTTCAAGGAACCTGTAATCATGCTCTGTCCTGTAGCCTTTCACATCCTTGTCTGGAATGCTTATCTCATCACTCAAGCCTCCAGAGTACCTCAGCTCTTCTGTGACTACAGGCCTGTAATAGCTGCTCCTGCCGAATCCCCTGTCAATGCTTCCCTGGTTCACGACGATCGCGTCCTCCATGTTGTATCCCTTGTAGGACATTATGGCTACAACTACGTTCTGCCCGCAGGGATGCTTGTCCTGCTCCAGTATGTCATTGCCAATGGTTGAGACTATTGGCTTCTGTA
This sequence comes from Candidatus Woesearchaeota archaeon, assembly GCA_016935175.1. Lineage (GTDB taxonomy): Archaea > Nanobdellota > Nanobdellia > Woesearchaeales > SM23-78 > SM23-78. The sequence continues at coordinate 3,549 of JAFGRK010000008.1, forward strand.
TGTAATGCAGGAGGTTAACGTCCATGTCCATCCTTGCAAAGAAATTAGCAGCATAGAACCCTACCCCTTGCTTCTGGTTCTTTGAGCCCTGGGTAAGCCTCACTCCCTGATTGTAGTTGCCGAACGGCACTACGCTCGCAGTAACACCGAATATGTCGACAGGGCTTATGTCCATGTGAGTGTCTTCAGGGGATAGGTTGGCTTCCTTGAGTGAGATTATTGCGCTCTCCTCTTCCATGCTGTCAAGGTACTCTATCACCCCTTGCTGCACCAGGTCTGACCATTTGAGCTCATTCTTCTCAAGCTTCTCAATATGGGCATCAGTAAGTGATGACTTGCCGTTCTTGACAATAACCAGTGGCCTGATGCACCTTCCGCTGCAGCTCTCAATATAAACCTGGTCCCTGCCTTCATCATAGTAGAAGCTCACGCTAAAAGGCACCTTGTTTGACCTCCTCAGCCCGATAAGCTGGGTGACAAACTCCTTGCCATTAATCACTTTCCCTATGTATTTGCTGTTTAGGAATACTTCGCTCATGTTGAAACGCTCATTTCTTTTTCTTGCTGGCCACTGTAGCTGTCTTCTCAAGCTCCAAGCCGTTCTTGACAAGCAATGGTATAAGGTCTTCCTCAAGAGTCTCGTGCGATATGCTTGCGAGCAGCGCAAGGTTCTTCCTGAGGCCTATGTTGGTCCCTTCAGGAGTCTCGCTGGTGCACAGCCTCCCCATGTGGGTTGCGTGCAGGCTTCTTGCCTCGAAATTCTCCTGTGATGATGAGAGCGGGCTGACCACTCTCTGCAGGTGTGATTGTGTCTGCAGGAAGTTAAGCCTTTCAATCCTCTGGCTCACTCCTTTCCTCCCGCCCACCCAGTTGCCTGTTGCCATGCTGGAATACATCCTCTGGGTAAGGAGCTTTTCTCTTATTATGACCTTGATACTCGGGAACTTGCCCCTCTTAACAATCCTCTGGAAGTTGTAAAGCAAGTCACCAATCAAGACTTTGAGATTGACCCTGAAAAGGTCAGCCAACAAGTCTCCGCTCATCTTGAGCCTCTTGTTGAGGTAGTGGTCCTTGTCATCGTTTCCTTCCTCTTTTATGGTTAGTATCATCTTCTTGAGCATCTTGCATAGGTTGTAGGCTTTCCACATCCTGTCTTCCCTGTTGATGCCTATGTGGGGAAGCAAGTACTTATCAAGGATCTCCTGCATCCTCTGGATCCTTATCTCCCTTGCCTGGGTTATTCCAATCTTCTTGGCGATGAAGTCAATAGCATCCTCTGTGCTCTTGACATCCACGAACTCATAGAGGTTGATGAGCACTTCTGCCTCCTCCTCTAAGCCAATGAACCTCATTATCTCCTCATCCTTGACCAGCCCGAGGGCCTTGATTATCACAATCACAGGCACTGACTTCACCCTTGTGAAGGTGAGATAGAAAAGCCCGTCCTTTAATTTCTCAAGCTGGTGGGGTATCTTGTAAGAGCCTCTCTCTGAGAACAGCTTTCCAGTGTACTCGCTAGAGCCTGAAGACTGCTTCTCCACCATGAACCTATTGGAAGCCAAGTCCTCAATATTCACTATAGCCTTCTCTGTGCCGTTGATGATGAAATACCCGCCAGGGTCATCAGGGTCCTCGTTATGCTTGATGAGCTCATCCTTTGTCAGGCCATGAAGGTGGCAGAACTTGGACTTGAGCATGATAGGGATGTTGGCTATCTGAGTGGTGAAGCTCTCCCTCTGGACGCCATTGACGTGCGCGCTCACCTCAAGGAATAAAGGGGCAGAATAAGAAAGCTTCCTGATCCTGGCCTCAATAGGGTAGATGCTCCTCTTAGAGCCATCAGCCTCGCTGATCTCAGGCTTGGTAACCCATACATTGTCAAGGCGTATCTTGAAAGAGTCAACATTAGGGGGGATGATGGTAGGCTCGATCTCCCTGTTCTCCTCAATTATGGCCTGGAGCTCTTTCTCAATGAAGTTGTTGAAGGACTCAAGGTTAGCCTTTACCAGGCTGTTCTCCTCAAAGTACTTCCTCAGCAGTACATAAGATTTTTTTTCTTTAGTGCTTGCCATTATTACTCCTTGACCACTCCCCTATAATATACTATGTCTCCGGCAGTCTTGCTCTTCCTCTTGACCACGATTATGTCGCCTTCCTTTACATCAAGATGGGCTATCGCAGGGTCTGTGACTAGAATCTTGGGTATTTCGCGAAGAGTCAGGTTGTATTTCTTCATGAGGGCTGAAGCTTCCTTCTCAGAGAGCTTCTCATGCTCAGGGATCAGTTCATGGCTCAATGCTTTCTTTGACATTGTTTTTCTCCTTTCTGCCGGTTACTATAATGAGCCGGACAACAGAAAAACTTCGTTTTTCTGAGTCCTCTCATCTCGCTCTGCTCGATGAGCCGGACGACGAACAAAAAACGAGTTTTTTGAGTCGCCGCCTCATCTCACTATGCTCGATGAGCCGGACGAGATTTGAACTCGCGACCACTGCATCTCTTTCAGCTAATATGTTAAAAGTGCAGTGCTCTATTGCCCATGCTTTTCATCATCATAAAAGGCTTACCAGGCTGAGCTACCGGCCCAATTGATGCGTATTAAATGATGGATAATATACGCCCTGGCCGGCAACAAAAACTGATGTTTTTGAATCAGCTTCGGCTGAAAACAAAAACTGATGTTTTTGAGCCGTCCATTGCGTTCTGCGAACGCCCTGGCCGGGAAAGTCGACTTCGTCTTGTTCCTTTCAAACCAGTCCGAAAGTATTCGAACCCGGGTCGAAGCCTTACCGTGACCTCAATGATGATTGATGATTATGAGTTCTCGACAGGGCTTCATGATAGCTGCTGCAACAAAAGCCATCTTATTGGCTTAGTGCTGAGCCAGACTACACCACCAGGGCACTTCGTGCCTGCTGAGCATCCCAAACAAGTTTGGTATGCACCAGGGCACACTTAGCGTGTTGATCATGAAGCTTCTTGGTAAAGTCGGGTGATTTTGTCGTCGAAAAGAGCATTGGCTCGCTTGTGCTTTCATCATACACTTTTAGAACCATGCCCCTCCAAAAAACATTTTTTCGAAACCCGTCTCCTGCTTGCTAACATTATGTCTAGTGATTTATTTGTGTGATTATCCAGCTGTTGGCTTAAAGAGTTGTGAGCCCTTTATAAAGATTACTGTTTTTTTATATTTTACATAATGCCTAAGGGCATAAGCAGCATCAAAAGGCCAAACAGTAACCTTTATAAACCCTTTTGTTACTCTGCATGGTGAAATGGAGATAAAGATTCTGGAAGACAACAAGAAAAGGCTTGTTTTTGAGCTCATAGGCGCAGACCACACCCTGTGCAACTCTCTTAAAAAAGAGCTTTGGAGCGACAGCGCCACCAGGGCAGCCTCTTACAAGATAGAGCACCCATTGATAGGCATCCCTAAGTTCATAGTTGACACTAACGGCCAGAAAGAGCCCAGGCAAGTGCTTAAGTCAGCAGTCAAAAGGCTGCAGAAGATGAATTCTGACTTCTTATCAGCGTTCAAGAAGGCTAAATAAGCTACATCTAATAAAAAGTTGCCTCAGCCTTCAGCGCGAGCACTGCCTGAGCTGTTGTGAAGGCGTGCTCGTGGGCTGTGGAGCCGGGGGTCGCCCCCTTCGGGGTGGCGAGGGCAACTTTTTGCCAAACAATAAAATATTAAAACCTCTTCTCGCTTCTCTTGAGCATGGAAAAATCTGACAAGAAGATTTTGCTTGAGCTTGCGCGCGACTCTATCAAGACCTATTTCCAGCACAAGAAGCCTAGCATGGAAAAGGCTGCCAAGTTCTCGCAGAAGCAAGGAGTTTTTGTGACCTTGCACAAGAAGAATGGCGACTTGCGAGGGTGCATAGGCTTCCCTATGCCTGTCTATCCGCTTAACATGGCGGTTGTCGAGGCTGCTAGGAGCGCTGCTTTCCATGACCCAAGGTTCCCCCCTCTAGAGGCAAAAGAGCTTGCTGACATAGTAGTTGAGATTTCAGTTCTCACCTTGCCAGAGGAGATAAAAGTCGAAAGATACCAGGAGTACCTTGAGAAGATAAAAATAGGCGAGGATGGATTGATTATCCAAGGCAATTTCAGCTCAGGCTTGCTGCTCCCCCAGGTAGCGACTGAGAACAATTTCAATGTCTCTACATTCCTTAACTGCCTCTGCCAGAAAGCAGGCATGGGCTTCAACTCCTGGAAAGACCTTAACAACAAGATTTCTAAGTTCCAGGCCATTGTGTTCAATGAGAAGCAGATGCAGTAGAGCCCCGCCGGCGAGTGAGGCGCACATATTTCTCTTGTCATTCAGCTATTAGTCAATAAAAAGGCGTTTGTTTGGTCCTCAAACGGCGGACAGCCTATTCCATTTTCCTACTTGCCATACCTTCTCTGCCTTCTAGAAAATTCCTCTATGCACTTCTTCAAGTCTTCTTTTGTGAACTCTGGCCAGTGCTTGTCTTTGAGGAATATTATCTCAGCGTAAATGCCTTGCCATGGCAATAGCCCGCTAAGCCTTTCCTCGCTTGTCCTGATGATGAGGTCTGGCTCGCTTTGCAATGCCAGGTGATTGCGGAATATTTCTGGTGTTACGTCCTCGACCTTTAACTTTCCTTCTTTCACTTCCTCTGCAATCTTCTTTGCTGCCTGTGTTATCTCCCACCTTCCACCATAGCCTATCAGCAGGTTGAGCTTGTAGTTGGAGTGGTCCTTTGTCTGCTCCATTATGCTTTCCATCTTCTTGCGAAGGCCTTCAGGCAATCTTTGCAGGTCTCCGATAAAGGTGATGCGCACCTTGTTCTCTTTCAGCTCGCTATTGTTATCCTTAAGAATCCTATCGCACATCTCTGTGAAGAGCTTGAGCAGGAAATCAACTTCAACCTTATCGCGCTCAAGATTCTCTGTGCTTGCGCCCCAGAATGATAATTCTTTTATACCTAGCTCTTTGCACCATTTAAGAAGATTCTCAAAAGTTTTTGCGCCTTCCCTGTGGCCTTCCCAGGCTGGCAATCCCCTTTGCTTTGCCCACCTCCTGTTGCCGTCGGGCACTATCACTACGTGTCGTGGTATTTTGTGGTCCATTTTCATCATGAAGTTGGGCTAATGTTTTATAAAATTTGTGAAAGGAGAAAAAAAATTCTACTTGTAAAGTCATCACAGCGTGTCCTTGCATGTCGGGCATATCTTCTGCCCATCCACATCCTCGAGCAGGTCTGAGTAATTGCCGCATATCTCACAGGTGCCTTCAGTACCTTCTGCTCCGAACACAGGCTTCCTGGTCTCTTCCCTCAGCTCGAACTTCTCCACTATTATCTCGAAAAGCTGGGGCTGTATCTTGAGTATGTCCTTTATTGTCAGGAATCCTACGAACTTGCCCTTGTCGAGCACAGGCACATGCCTTATGTTGTAGTCTCGCATGAGTATGAGGGCTTCGTATATGTCCTTGTCAGGGGTTATGGTTATGAGCTCAGTCTCCATTATCTTCTCAACAGGGGTTGATGCCGGGTCTAGAAGAGCAGCCATCGCCTTCCTCACCAGGTCCTGCTCTGTCGCTATGCCTATAATCTTGCCTTTATCCTCGACGAGCAGGCTTCCCACATGCTTGTCATTCATGAGCTTGGCGCATTGCTGAAGCGTCGTGTCCTTGCCTATGGTCACTGGTTGCATGGTCATTGCATCCCCGACCTTGTATCCTGTCTTCATGTTATGATACCACCTATATTATTATCGCCTATGCCAGAAGAAATGATGCCCTGTTTAAAAATTTAATCCTATCTGTGCCAGAAAAAGCTCGACGATAAATTGTATCCACTTCCCAAAGGTTAAAACAATAAGGTTTAAATATCATGCTAGGATAACTGCGGCTAATGAGCAAGGCCCAAGTGACAAAGGCCATCCTTACCTGCAGCTATAATGACTCAGGCCCAGGATTGGAGCAGAAGATAAGGGATGATTACCAAAGGGAGAAAGCAGCAGGCAAGACCTCGCTCAACCACTTAATCCTCAGGAACATACATTCAGGGTATGACTCATTGAAATTCAACCTGCTGCTCGGAGGAGCCCCTCTTTTTCTCTACACCCTTTACACCATGCACAGGTCTGGGATTGAGCAAGCAGCAGTTGTAGGCAACCAGGAGACTGGCAAGATAACCAAAGCTTTTTGCGAGCAGCTCAGAATTAAAGGGTTTGAGTTTGTGCACGAGGGAAAGCCAGAGGAATGGTCCTTGTCAAACACCCTGCGGAGGGGGAAGAGCCGCCTCAAGCCCTCTGAGGGAGAGCTAATATTGGTATGCCCTGGGGACACGCCTTTCATCAGCATGGAAGGATTAGTAGATAACCCTTATGCGACAGGATACGACTTCATAGCTCCCTTTAACAACAAGCAGAACTCTGGCGGATTTTATCCGAGGAACTTCCACTATGTTCTCGTGGATGAGCAAGGCCAAGAGTATCCTGCAAAGGAAGCCACTGCCATGCTAATCAACTTCCCAAAGCTGGACAAGAACAGGTTTGGCGAGGAGCTCTATGACAAGGCGTTTGGCGCCAGGAAGAGCTATGACCAAGGCAACCCGCAGCAGAAGTTCATTGCGGAGCTTTTCCTCAAGGAGAATGGGAAGTTTTCTTTGCAAAGGGCAAAAAAAGCTTTATCAATTGTAGGTATCAGGCAATCTGTGAAAGAAATATCTCGCTACCTCTCAAAAAGGGTTAAGGGGGAAGGGGAAAACGAGCACAATGCCCCGCATATGAGCATCAAGAGCCTTGAAGGATTAATAGAGCATGCTTTTGGCATACCTGATTTCCACGTCAAAATATACCCGGCTCCAGACCCCGCAGCCATGCTTGACATCGACTCATACGAAGACCTGGTGTTTGCAGAGAGCATGCTGCAGCAGGCAGAAAATCCCAGTGAGATCTACCCTTATTATGATGAGCTCAAGACCTTTTGCAAAGGGCAAGGAAGTTTTGGGTGTGATTTCCCAGAGCGATGGCACAAGTACGCCAATGCGCAGTTCCACAAGTACAGCATCAAGGCCAGCTACACCAGCGATGGGCACCTAGACCAGAAAGTTTTTCCTAGCTCCAAGATAAAAGGAGAGATAGGACTGATCAAGGAGTTCCATGGGAGAAAGGAAGAATAGCATTGGCAATGTAAAATAAGAATTTCACAAAAAAAATAAAAAGATTATTTGGTCCTCAATCGGCGGACAGCCTTCTAATAATTAACCATTATCTCTACGTCTTCTCCAAAGATGCCCTTGAGGTCCTCAAATATAGGCTCCTTGATGAACACTCTTTCTGGCATCTCTATGCCTGTGAGCGCCTTCTCATATTCCTCTAGCGAGCTGGATTCCTTGTTGGCGAGCTTGCCAGAAGGCAGTATGTCCGCCTTGGAGATGTCCTTCTCCTCATTGTCAATGTCATGGATGATGAAAGCCCTCTTGCCCAGCAATACCACTTCCCCGAACTTGCTGCCGTACTTCACTCTCAGCCTGGTCTTCTCAAGCTCAAGGCCTCTCTTGCGCTGGATATACTCAACAAGGAACCTTATGAGCTCCCGGGAGTCCTTCTGCACGCTATCAACCTCTGCCTTGGTAAGCTTGCCAGCGTCATAGTCTTTCTTGGCCTTCTCAATCTCCTTTAGCATGCGCAAGTATTTCTCAGGTATCAATCCCTTGCAAACCACTTCTGTCTCAAATATCTTAATCATCTCGCCATCATTTACCTTTTCCACTCCCTCAAGCCTGAGGATGTCCCTTACAATGGTGACTATGCTCTCGTAGCTATGCAGCACGCTCTCCCTCTCCTTCTTCTCCTGTATGGACTTGAAGAGCTCCTGCAGTCTCTTGAGGTATTTCTCTGCATCCTTGATTATCACGTCAACCTCTGCGCCTGTGAGGTCTTTCTTGGCGCCGTGCTCCAAGTCCTTCCTTACCCTAATGTTGCGCTCAAGTATCTGCACATACTCCTCCTCGAGCAATTTTTCCTTGGTGACGAATATGTCCCTCATCACATCAGGAGTCTCCTTTGGCGTAGGCGGAGGGATGCCATAGAGCATCAATGCTGCCTGGCTCGGCGTGAGGATTGCATAGAAAGTGTCTTCCATGCCTATGTCCTTTATCTTGAACTTCACCCTCTCAATCATCTGGTCTCCTGTGCTCATGAACATGTCAATGGCTTCCTGGCTTGGCTTAATCCTTCCCATCTGCAAGAGCAATTTCCAGGGCATGAATATTCCCCTGTCATAGAAGGGAATGCCGTCCCTTAGGAAGGTGAAGAATATGGGATTAGCCTCCTTTATCCCCTCCCAGAAGTCAGTCAGGATGTAGACCTGGATATTTATCTTGTTCTCAATGCCAGTCATCTTGCCAGCCTCAAAGCCCATGCCAATGATTATAGCCCTTAGCTTGTCCTTGAGCTCAGCCCTAGTCATCTTCTTTACATCAGTGTCATCAATGACAATGAACACGTCAATATCGCTTGAAGGAGTGGCTTTGCCCTGCACCACGCTTCCAGCAAGCACATAGGCGACAATGTACTTCTCGAACTTCTTGAGCACCATGGTCTTGTGTATCTCAGAAATCTTTATTGCTGCGAGCATTCCTGTGTCATGCACTGGCGCGCTCATGGCAATCATCTGCAAGACTTCGTACTTGGCATCATAGCAAGCCTGCCATACCTCTGTGAGAATCATGGTCTGCGCTGCAAGGTTAGGGTCAATCTCAACTGCCATCTTCTCGATGATGCCAGCCAGCCTGTCCTTGAGCTCTTCCTTGCTCATCTTCTGCGAGTCAGAATCATCCACTAATACAAGGACATTGATCTTCTCTTTCTTCTCATCCTCCTTGTCAGGGGGGAGGAGGGCGACTGCCATTATGTAGCCTTCAAACTTCTCAAGGAGCTTCTTCTTGAAATCATCTAGCTTGTCCTTTATCTCCTCCAGCTTTTTCTTGGCCTCATCAGGTATCTGCTCAGCAAGCTTGTCAAGCTCATTGCTCAAGCCGCCAGCTTCACCGCTGCCTACGACATCAACAGAGTAAGACTTCTTGCCAGCAGCCTCTTTTGCTTCAGCAGCCCCTTTGCCTTTTTCCACAGCCTCTACCTTTTCAGCCTTTATTTTTTTCGCCATCAAAAATCACCCCGCGGTGATTTTTGGGGCACCAAAAAACTCTGTTTTTTGCTTGCCAGAAGAATCACCTCTCATATGATAAATCATTAACTATCATTAAACCCTTTACTAATCCCTATTTACGAGAATAAGCAAGTAAAGGATTGTTTATAAAGGTTATGATTAGAATAGGAGAGAATAGGAGAGCACAACACAGAAAATTAAAAGGGAAAGGAAAGATAAAAAGAAAAGAAAGCAGAAAAAAATAAAAAGCTTATTGGGCTTACTTGAAGTACTTCTTCACCAGCCTGTTCTTCATGAAATCCTTGTAGGCACCTTCTGGAGCATTCTTAGAAGCTTCATAGTGCATTCCCACAAGTGCTCGTTTCTCATCTACTGGAGTGTCGTCACTGGTGGCCAGCTTAACATTGAATTTAGCCAGGTCAGCGTGGCTGCCCGGAACCTTAGCCAAGTAGTCATTGGCCATCTTGGCATCAATCTGCTTGGTATAGAAGCTTGCCTCCTTCTGCTGGTAGGTCTCACCATAATCCTTAACAATCGCACGGAATAAGCCCGGTCCGAACCCACCATCCTTGCCCTGTGCCTCTAGCTTGTCCAGGTCTATATCATAGCTTGCCTTAATAATGGACTTGAAATGGTCCATCTCCTTGTGTGCATCACGCTTCTGGTCAATAGTGGCGTTAGGGTCGTTCAGGATGGCTATCTGCTTTTTCATAGCCTCTGCCTTCTTAGGGTCGACTCCGTGCATGATGCTGTAAGCAATGTCATCCATGAACCTGTCTGCGAAGTCACCTGGTAGCTTGTACTCATTCTTTGCAAGCCTTACCTGCTTCTCCATGGCGCTTAGACCATTCCATTCTGTCCTCTTGTCTTCTGGAAGGCTGGCTGCGTAATGCTTGGCAAGAAGGTCAAGCCTAACTCCTTCAATTGCCATTTGGATGTTATTACCATGCTCTCTAATGTCTCTGTGGTATGCTTTGGTTAAAAGATCTTCTATGCTTGCCATAATTATCACCTTTTATTGTGTTTTATCATTCCTGAATAATTAACCTATCATTTAAAGTTTTCGATTTTAAAGGCTTTTCTCACGAAAATTAATCGTTAAATTTATATATATTAGATATTAAGGGAATTGCAGGCATGATTGAGGTGGGCTAAAAACATGGTTGACCAGCTTCTTAGCTATGTGCAGGAGCAACTGGCAAAAGGGTACAAGCCTGAGAGCATAAAAAATACCTTGGTAAGGCAAGGCTACAGCCCTGCGCTGGTTGATGGAGTGATTGAGTCTGTGGGCAGGCAAGGCCCAGGCCAGTCAATATCCCCTAGCAGCTTAAGCCCTGAAAAGGCAATATTGCCTAAGATGATGATAATAATAGTAGTATTAGGGCTCATCATTACAGGAGCAATAATACTGCCTGACATGTTAAGGCCCAAGGAAGCCTTGCTTGACGTGGTAGCCACTCCTCAGAAGCTCGTATACTATCCTGGAGAGCAATTAGCCTTCACCCTTGAGATCATCAACATGGGCTCAGAGGAAAGGTTTGACATCATTCTAAACTTCAGGGTTCTTGACAGCGCCAGCAGCATCATAGTTGAAAGAGGCAAGACCACAGCTATCAGCACTTCCACCAGCTTCCACGAGACCATTGAACTCCCATCTAACATGAAGCCAGGGGACTATACACTTAATGTCATTGCTAATTATGGAGAAGGAAAGCTAGCCACTTCATCATTCTCATTCGGAGTGGAGAAAGCAGCTGTTGTTCCTCCTAAAGCCACTTGCAATGACAAGACCAGGAACCAGGACGAAGTCGGGCCTGACTGCGGAGGAGTATGCGGAGGATACTGGTATGACGGCTCATGCCATTCAACACCCAAAGGAGAGGAAGCTGTTGTGGTTGCAAGCTGCAACGACAGGATCATGAACCAGAACGAGGTAGGTGTTGACTGCGGAGGAGTATGCGGAGGATACTGGTACGACGGAAGCTGCCATTCCAGCCAGAAAGAGCCCACTACCACAATAACAGTCGAGCCTGAGCCAAGCTTTGCAAGGATAATGATAGATATGAGCAAGCTAGCCAAGACCAGCCCTGAGCAAGCCAAGATGCAATGCCTTGATATGGAGAAAGTTAATGAAAGAGACATCTGCCTAAAGACAGTGGCGCAGAGCAGCAACAAGGTGCAGTACTGCGACCTGATAACTGACACAGTAGAGAAGGACAACTGCTACATACCATTCTTCATGGCAGGAGACTACACCCTCTGCGAAAGGCTGACTGACCCTCAGAGCAAGAAGTCCTGCGAGACATTGCGAGAGATACAGCAGATAAAAGAGGCGATGGAGCAGGAAGCAGCGAGCGGATGAAGTTATTTTTTGCCTATTCTTTTATTGATAGCAATACCTAAAATAATTATGTACTGCTCAACTTTAGGATGAACTGATTCCCAAGTTTCCTTGCTTATCATTGCTCCCTCGTAATTCACTGCATTTCTTGATAACCGTGTTGTTTCCAAAACCTGCCATTGAAGCCCTAAGCCAGGATGGTTCTTGCAAATGTAAGCATTGCTGCACTGGTGGTTGCTTATGCTAATCCTCTCTGTGTAAAGAAAGGCATCAATCAATGTCCTTAAGATCTCATAATAATCCCTCAATAAGAAGCAATAGTTGCCTGTCTTTTTCTCAAAATCCAAGTTCTGAGACTTTAGCCTTTCAAGAGCCATGTCAGCTGAAGGGAGTAGGGATTTGATTAGCTCAATATCTATCTTTTCTTATTATCAAACCAGATGAGGCACAACTCTCATAGGTTTCTTCCAAGTCGCTAATCCTTGATTTCACAAAATAGAGTTGGAAAGAACTCCTTTTTATAATGTGTATATGAAAATCCGTGATTTTTCCGAGCGTTATAACAGTTCTTTCATGCTTCCTTTGACAAGATAGCCATCAATCACGTTCCTTAATAATCCTGAGCGGATTGACTTAAGCTCCTGCTTTTCCTGGAAAAAATGAGGCTGCACCTCCCTTTTGAGCTTTTTCCAATACTTTGCTGGCTCAAAGCCCTTTGGGTTGCCAAGGATGAACAAGTCCAAGTCACTATCCTTGTGCCAGTCAGAGCGGGCAAAGCTGCCAAAGATGATGACTGTCTTGGCTTTTGGCAATGATTGGAGATGAGCCAATAAGCCTGAGTCATTAAGCTGGGAAAGGGCAAAGAGCTTTTTCCTGTTCCTATAATTAGGATGCTCGAAGTTAGCAATGAAATAAGGCATCCTGCCCTTTTCCTTGATGTGAAGGATAAGGTTTTCCTTAATGAATCTTCTAAGCCACTTGGCTGCCTGCTGCCTGCTAATGGCTGCTTCTTTCACTATGTCCTTGAAATGCCAGTGCCTTGAAGGCTCATTGAAGAACAATCCAAGCACTCTTTCCTCCTTGCTAGGCAATCCCATAATAGTAATGTTAAAGGTGACTAATATTTAAATGTTGCGGAAAAACATCGGTTCCAATAAATGAATGATAAGATAAAAGAATAATGAATGGATAAAGAAAAAGAAAAACAAGAACTTCTCACCTAAGCCTAGGAGTTAACTCAGACAAGTACTTGCTGGAGTACTCGGCGATCTTTTCAACTTCCTGAAGGTTTTCCAAGCATCCTCCAGAGGGTATGCTCTTCTTTACATCAGGAAGAGTAAAGAACCTAAACTCGATATCAGTTGCGCTCTCCAAGTCTCCTGAAGTGATGACAAAACTACCTGTGGCCTCTTCACTGATTTCAAGCCCTCCCCATGGCGCCGGATTTATTTCTGTATCCGGAGATGGGAAGTACTCGTATCCGCCAACACAAATCCCCAGGACGTGCGCCCCTTGGCAAATCCTTGAGCAGTTTCCAGGTATGAGTATACCTTCATAATCCAAGAAATTTACTGAAACCTCATACTCACCCGGCACTAGCTGCAGCGAAGGGTTTTCCATACCGTCAACCCCAAAAATCAGGGTGCTCGATATCTGGTTAGAGCCTGCTTCAAATCCAATCTGGGATATTGTTACTATTGCTTGCTCTGTCTCAGCATCAATGTCTTCCATTGCGCCTAGGCTGTCAGGTCCTGCTTCCCATACCCAGTTATTATCCCCGGTCCTGGTGAAGACTTTCTGTATCTCGAATTTCTTTATTGTTGCATTAACTTCCTTCATCTTATAAAGCCCGGTTTGAGGCAGGGAAGCGCTAATCCCTTGCTCTGTTGAAAGCATAAGGTTCTTTGAGCCATAACCCTCTTTCGTCAATGATAAGTACCCTCCTCTGCAAATTGGCAACTTACCTATCCATCCGCCGTCAGCACCTGTGCTTCCTATCCAGCACTCATCATAATCCCCGCATCCAAAGCTTATATCTACCCCTTCCAATGGCGATAGCCCTAAAGCATCCACTAAGTTAATGGATATCTCTCCCGAATTCCATGTCTCTTCTTGGCAGAACATGCTCTTAGCGCTTGATCTAGGCCTATAGATAATCTGTCCAGGATCATCTTCAGCCAGCTCTGAATCTATTGCATCCTCTGGGAGAGTATAAGTTGCATTAAGGTAAGAATAATCCCAATCAACAGTCCCCATGCCCATGACCCAAGCCATGACAGGCTTATTCTCAATGATGTTGGCTTCAAGCGCAAAGAAGAAGCTGTAGTCTTGTATCTCTGTCATCGGCTCGTTCCCTCTTATTTCAACAATGACAGGGTATGAAACATCATAGAAGAATTTATAAGTATTGAACTCGCTCGCTGGCAGGAACTGGTTACTCTTCTTAACCTCAATGCTTGGCCTTATCATATCCCCCTTTGAAGGCTGGACTCGCATTTTTAGCGTATAAGGTACGTAGTAGAAGCTTATTGATTCAGATATTGTTTCATTGAATATTTCAATACTTAGGCTATTGTAAAAGTTTCGCTCTATCTCTTCCTCCGCATCCAAGGTTATGGGCTCATAGCCGCTGGTGTTCATGATTTGCAAGGCAGAGAGATAGCTCTGCAGCAAGCTGTCAAGGTCATTCCTGGCTTTTGCATTGCTCCAAGTCATGACATAAGGAGCATTAGTGTATTCGGTGAAAGGAGGCAGCAGGTTAGGGTTCAAACCAGAATAATAGCTAATCAGGTTTGTGGTAAATCCCTCTATAAACTGAGTCAATGCCTCAACAGCTGTTATCACAGTGGCCAGCTCATAATATTTCTTGAAGGGGAAGCGAATATCATCAGTAAAGCCGCTTATCTTGGTCTTCACCCCTCCTTTTGAAGCATCAATATTATATTTTACTATGAACTCTATCTTGTCATCCCTGATGTAAACAGTTGTAATGATATTTTCATTGTCTGAGCTAATGTCAAATCCTTGGGCTTCTAACTCCTCAAACTCCCTTACACAGCCAGGCAACTCTCTACTAACGTATAGGCTAAGCTGGAACTCCATGCTTTCAATAGTAGGGGCGAGAGACTCAATACCGTAGTTAAAATAGCTTGAATCCCTCGGAACATGCAGGTAATAAGGCACAGCACTTGAATAATCACCTGTCAATGAAGCCAATTCATAGCTCGTCGGTCTTATTGAGTTGAATCTGAGGTTTATCGGTGTGATTTCACGGTCAAGAGGCTCAATGTATCCTCCGTGAGCACCCATTTTTTTTATAGCATTCAAACCTATCATGTGGATGCATCCCTCAACATAGTTCTGAACAGGCTTGAACTCAGGAGGCACAGCCTCGCTTGCAACCCTGGGACCACCTCTAATATTTATCTTGCCTGATAAGAACAAGTACAGTAGCAAGAATATTATCAAAAGGATAATACCCATAATCACGAACATGGTGATCTGGGCTCTTCTTCCACCTCTTTTTCTCATAATAAAGCACCTGTAACCCTATTATATTTATAAAGCTTCATGCTTGGCCTTAAGAGGCATTCCTCTTATCTGGCCTTATGGATTCCATTGGCAAGGCTGATTGAATAGTTACGCATCCAGCCTAAAAATATCAAGGTAAAAGCTATTGACAAAGCTGCAAAAGCAAAATTGAATGATTGGAAAAGGCTTAAAACCATCATGAGCAAAATGCCCAAAAGAAATGCTGTGATGATGAAAAAAATAAACCACCTGAACCTTACAGCAACCCTGAAAAGAGATGAGAAGTTATGCTTAACACTCCTTTTCTCATCAAACAAGCACCTCATCACAGGGTCTGCATAAATAAATATAAGCATGGCTAGCAGCAGGGCTAAGGAAGCAGCAGCTGCCTTTAAAACCAGCAACACGAATACTAATAACAAAAACCAGGCTAAGAACCATAAAAGGTTAAAAAGGAAGTACTTGATGACAAAGGAAGAGCTTATTCTCTTATTAAGGGCCAATGCCCAAGCCTTCCCGTAAAAAACCGAGATGAAAAATAGCCCTAGTAGGGAGCCTATGAAAACGACCAGCAATGAAAGCCATAGAATCCTGCTGAACACAGGCGCATAGTCTACGAGAGCCTGCTCAACTTGCTCAGTATTGCCAGCTTGGCTTAAGGCATAAATCTCCATAATCTCAGGGATGGCAGGCGCACTAATCATATTGATGAAAAACATCCCCGATATAAGCACAAGCAAAAGGGAAAACAAGGCTAGGAAATCAAAAATCATTGATTGCCAAAAAACTTTGCTGGAAAATTTCAGGAAGCTGCTCAAGAAGGAATCTTTCTGGACAGACCAATAAGTTATAGGCTTTGCTATCCGCAAATGCTTTTCGCTTTGCTTTCCAATATGCGCCTTCAAACTAGGCTTATCATTAGCCATTATCAACTTCCTCGCCACCATCATAAATATCAGACTCATCACTAAGGAAAGGCTGCTTATCAACCACATTCACAACCAGCTCATTGACAGTCTGGCTGTATTCGCCGCTAGAAAGCTCATCCCTATACTCGAGCACAACCTGCTCATAAGTATTGTTAAGGTATTTAGGAATATATTTGGAATCACCAGAATACCTGTTAACACTAACCCATTTCTCATCAGCATCCCCTTTTTTTCCTGCAAAATAATATTTTATGTTGTTCTTCTTCAAATAAACCCTATAAAGGGCATTGGCGCCATAAGGCATGATGTACCAAGACACCTCGTAAAGGTAAGAGCCATTAAACCCGTAGTCCCTGGTAGCAGTTACAGTGATAGTGTTTGTGTAGACATTCACAGATCCCAAGATGGAATCAGTAGCTACATTCCTGATGCTTTGAACATCAGTCGTCAAGTCCATCAGGCACACTTCCCTTTCCCAGTCAGCAAGCCCAAAGAAAGTGCCATTATACCAACCATAAACATCAGCGCTGGCAAAAGGGCTTACCTCTTCCCTACCCTGGTAGTCAAAAGCAAAAGGGGCAAAGACATTGTATAAGGTGTTAGCGATACCCCAGTCCCTGTTCCGGTCACCAGACCAGTCCTCCACAAGCCATTTAGGGATGTAATCCTCATCATTAACAGCAAAAGCAGCGAAACAACTAACCAAAAGCAACAGCAAAAGCAAGGCTATTTTTTTCTTCATCATTGGTAATTCACCCCTGAGCAAAAGTCCGGGCTAGTAGCAGGCAACTCTGTAGGCACTTGTGACTTCAACGCCGAATAAGGATTATTAGCAAAAGCAGCCATTTCACGCAAGCTAAACAAAGTGCCAGTCAGGCCGCAAATAACTGATTCCATCCCATTAAGCGGATTGCCAGGTATTTCGGGCATCTTAAAGCTGAACCTGATTTCCTTAGTCTTAGGGTCAGCAATCTGGTAATGCACGCAACCAGGCCATATATCCAATCCTAAATTAATCCCTGGAACCTGGATAGGGTTTAGTGTTCCGAAAAGGTAAAGCCTCATAAAGGTAAAGCCGATAATATTATTGACAGCAACCCTGCCAAGGCTTTCAAGAATCTTGACCTTGTTACCCTCAAGCTTATACCTAGCGCTATCCACGTACATGCACATGTCAAGGCTGTACTCAAAGTCACAAGCCTGCAAAGGCCCGCCAGTCTCAGCCATCTTTTCCAAGCATCCAAGGCGCTTGCACAAAATCTGCCTTTCCTTCATGTAATTGAACCTTGTGGCAGAGATGCACAAGCCATCATAATGCTTGCTCTTGTAAGGGTTGAAAACCCAAGAGCCGCTGTCACCAAGGAAAGCATTGACAGCATTATCAAGCCTGCTGTTCAAGTCAAAGAGCATAAGCCAACTAGGGTCTGCTCCTCCAGTCAAACCCTTTCCGGCAACCCTGGAAAAAACATCCGAAAGAGCATTCCCAGTGATAGAATTATCAACAGCCCTGCCAGTGAGCTGGTCTGAGAAGATGACTCTGGTGTCCACTAAGTTAAAATTAACACTTGAACTAGGAATCCAGAAAGATTTAAAAGTATTATAGTCCCATTTAGATAAATCTTGCCTTATCAAACTATTGAAAGCGTATTCTAAATTAGTCATTCCTAAATTGATATTAGTAGTAGATGAAGGTTGCAAACCAAATGGTAAACTTAAAGTAGGGTTGGAAGGAGTATTAACATTAACCCTATTAATCTGAACACCTGCAGCTCTCGCAGCAGCAATCTCTGCGTCAGTAAAGCCTGCATTTCTCATTGCGGCTTCGGTCAAAGGACCTACAATGCCATCAGATGCTAAATTGTTTGCTTGCTGCCATGCCTTAACTTCATCTGTACTTGTAGGAACAGTAACTCCTCCGCCAGCAGCAGGGACCGCTGCAGGAACACCACCATCAACTGCAGGAGTGCTAACATCAGTTACAACCGGAATGTGAGTCGTAGTAGGAGAACTGAATACTATCTGGCCTTCATTTGGACCGCTCACATAGACTTTGTTATAACCGTCAAGCTTGTAGATCCCTCCAGAGTCTTGATACAATTTGCCTTCAATACTCAAATCAAACAAGCCTGGTTCGCCTTGTGCCAGGCTGAATTTTACTGATGATGCCTTGGCTTCTTCATCGCGCGCCCTTTTAAGGTCTTTAGATACTTCGCTATACGCTGACCAGCTGAACCATATGTCAACGTAAGTGTTGAAGTCGTAGAACTTGCATGTGTATATCGCGCACATGCCTTTGATTGCTAGTCCTATGTTGTTGCCTGGCCACTCAGGAGGAATAGTTTCTCCCGGAACAGTTTTTGGCGGCATAGGAACCCATCCTTGCGGCCAAACATAAGTATCAACTATCTGCTGGAACTTAGAAGACACTTTGTCCACTGCCTTGAAGGCTGGCTGTAGGAATGGAAGAATGATAGCTGCAGCCCAGAGCACTGACTTGGCCGTTGCTAGCGCAGCATTGGCTTTTCCTAAGCCTTCTGCGGTCTTGCATATCTTGCCAAGGAACTTATGCACTTTCTCTCCTTCCTTGAGCTTGGCATCTATCCTTTGTATCTCCTTCTTTATCTCGTTTATCTTGGTCTTGTACGTTGAGTTCAGCCCTATCTGGTTGTACATCTCTAGGCTGAAGGTGAAGTTCTCTTGCTCTGGGTAGCTGTATATCCTGTTGCCGCTTCTTATCTTGAATTCTTGGCTGCAGGTGACTTGGATGTTGTCTGGGCTGTCTGTCTCGTCAAGGGTTTCCTGGCAGCTTTCTGTCCATCTTATTGGCAGTATCATTGTGGGTGTGAGCTCTGCATCATTGACCATGTAAGGTGTTCCTGATAGGCATGGTGTCTCTGGGCATTTAACATTGCTTCGTGAGATTATCTGCATGTCTCCTGATGGAACTATCTCTAATCCTATTGGCAATTTCAACACTATGGCTTTGGCTGTCTTCCTGTCTATCCTTGGCAGCCTTCCTACCACTTTCACTTCTTCAATCAAATCAGGCACTTCATCAACATTTATGCAAACACTAACAGGAACTTCCTCTACCAATTGGTTGCCTGCAAGGTCTTCTACAATAACGTTAAGGGTTGCGCTCTCTATCTCTTGCTCTATTATATTATTTACTGAGAGGGCGCACTTCCATTGGGAAGTCTGGCCTACGCGAGTGCATTTAGAGGTTGTGACGTTGTTGCTGCTTATCTCGCTGGTAATTGCGCTTATCGTCACTTCCGGGCTTTTCGCCTCAGTCACATTCATGATTATCCTTAGGTTATCCCCTGAAGTCGGGCAGGAAGGAGTAATGTTTATCTCCCCTCTTCTTTCAGGGGCCACTCCATCTACTACTATGCTTGACTGGTAAGTCATCACATTGCCAAAATCATCTGTGCCTTGCAAGTCTAGGGTGGTTTCTGACGTACCTACAGTCACGTCTGCTGTGCAGTTCCAGCCGTTGCCTTGCTGGCAAAATGCCCTTACGCCGTTGATGTTGAGCTGGTTGTCAAAGAAAGTGCTCTGGGTGCTTAGGGTGGCTATGACTGTGTTCAACCCTTCTTTAAGGTAGCAGATATTTCCTTGGCAGTGGCTTGGGTCTGGGCCTAGCTTGTTAACTGTGCCTGCGCTTGGCACATTAGTGAATGAGAAGCTTATGTTCTTGGTGACTTGCTTTCCTAGCTCGTCTGTTGCTGTGATGGCTGCCTTGGGTGAGGTCTTGTTAGGGTTTAGGGTTATGCCGTAGAACCAGCAGCCATAGGTGTTGGTTGAGCTTTCTTCTTCTGAAAGGAAGCATTCTCCTGGCACATTTGTCTGGCTGGAGCCTGATGTCCTGGATAATTCCTGGAAATTGCCTGATGTTGAGATTATTGGTGCAGAGCCTGTGATGGTTACAAAAGCATCTGCTGTCCTTGCTCTTGTTGAGTTAGTGGATATCTTCTTGACCTCGTCCTCTGTGCTTCCTGATACAAACACCTTGCCTGAGCTGGCAATATTGGCTCCTGTGTGCGCTGTGAAGGTTATGCTCAAAACTTTTCCCGCAGTATTACCTAATGTGTCTGAGACATTGACTGGGAACTGCAGTGACAGCTTGGAAGGATTAAGCCTTACTCCTGGAAAGCTGCAGGTGTAGCTGTTCTCCCACCCTATCCTTTCACATACTGCTTCCACATTGCTCTGGTCTGTGCTTCCTGTGCTGTCAAACATAGAGAAGTCTGCTGTCGCCCCTCCATTGGGAGGTATGGCATTGTCATCAACAGTTATCCTTACTTCTATAGTCCTGGTGACTGTGGAGTTGACGACTGCCGAGGTTATCTGCTCATCAGTCCCTGGCCTATAGGCCTTTACTGATGTCTGGATGACCGGAGGCACTGTGTCTATGAACACTTCCCCACCTGTCCTGTTGGCTGTGTAACCCATGTGGTCGTATATCTTTACGCTGGTGTTGACATTGCCTATGAAGTTAGCTTTTGAGCCTGTGATGATGCCTGTGACATCGCATGAGCCTACAGGGTACTCTGTGGTGTTAACCACCTGGTTGTTGATGAGGAACTCGACTTTTTCTATCCCTGAGCACTTCTCCTGGTGGAACTCATTGCCAAAGTCCCTTACAGAGTAAGAAGCCCTTACGCTGTTGCCAAGGCTCAACATTGATAATGAGATGAAAGCAGGCCCTAATAGGTCTGGGTAGGCATAGGCTTGCTGAGTCATTTCTGAACCTGATTCCCTGACTATTGCGCTGACAGAATCATACTGGTCTCTCAGGCTCTTGCTATAAGTGCATACAATAGGAGCCCCTCCTGTGCAAGTCATGGCTGTGTACTCTGTCAGGTTAAATGATTGGCCGATTACTGAGCAAGGCATAGTAGACTCTGTCCTTATCCTGACATTGTCACTGGACCTTATGCTCCCCGGGACATTATCCTGCCCTATTATCTCAGCCCTATAGATGGTTGCAAAGACAAAGGCAGTGAAAAAGGTTAGAGATATGATAAGGTAAATCATTAGAATCGCTAATATTTTAATTACCCTCACCTTCAAAGCTACTTCTTGCAAACAGGGATATATAAAGTTTGCGCTAAAAAATAGATAAACGAGAATTAATTATTGATCATATCTGATCATAATCTACCTTATCCTTCCTTCAACCCCTTTCTCAACAATCACGTCTTCTTCGCCTGCCTTGAGCATCTTGCCTTCAGAAAAAGCGCATCCCTGTATGCTCCTAAGGTCTACTTTCTTGAAATGGTCAAGGGTTATGATTTCATCGTTGGGCTTGGCCCCTTCTACTAATACCTGAGTCCCTGGCTCTGCTTTCTTCACAGACAATAAGCCTAGCTTTCCGTCATCGCTTCCGCAAGCAAGCAGCATGCCCTTTGACTCCTCTCCACGAAGCACTGCTGGCTGCAGGTTAGTGACAATGATTATTTTCTTTCCTTCAAGCATGTCTTTTGAGTAGTGCTGCTTGATGCCTGCAACTATCTGCCTCTCCTCTTTTCCTAAGTCAAGCTTAAGTATGACTAGCTTGTCAGCAGTAGGATGGTCCTTGGCCTCTTTTATCTGGGCAACCTTCAGGTTTAGCAAGTCAAACCCTTTTTTCTCCTCGCCAAACAATGGCTTGGGCTCTTCTTTCTTGCCTGAGCCACTGAACCTTTCCTTCAGCCTCTTCTTCTCCTCATCCACCAGCTTGCTGAAAAGCACTTCTGCCTGCCCTATCTTAAAGCCTTTCTCCACGCTCAGCACTCCAAGGTTGTCCCATTTAGGCGTCTGCACATTGAGCTGGAAGAATATCTTCTGTGAAGTGAAAGGCATGAAGGGCTCAGAAAGTATTCCTATGTCCTTAACCAGGTTTGTCAATATATATAGGGCATTGGCTGCCTTCTTCTTGCCTGCAGCATCACCATTGGCATTTTTCCACGGCTCTGCCTGCTGGAAAAACCTGTTTCCCTCTGAGCATAAAGCCATGAGCTCCTTAAGTGCTTCTTTCATCTTCACCTTCTCAAGCAAGTCAGTTATCTTCTTCTCCTGCTCCTTCATATAGGCAAGAAGCTTTTTCTCCCCCTCTCCCAAGTCAGGCGCAGGCACAGTCGAGCTGTAATACTTGTTAAGGAAAACAATAGTCCTGTTCACCAAGTTACCGAGATTACCTATTAGCTCGTGGTTTAGCTTGTCCTGGAAATCATCCCAGCTGAAGACAGTGTCTGCCCTTTCCGGCCTGTTCACAAGCAGGTAATACCTAAAGGCATCTGCAGGAAGCCCTGTCTTGCTAGCATCATCCCCAAAAACTCCGACATTCCTGCTCTTGCTGAACTTGCCGTCCTCATAGTTAAGGTATTCTGTAGTGTTGATGTGGTAGAGCATGGTGTACTTGTCTCTTGTGCCCAAAAGCGAGGCAGGGAAGAGTATGGTATGGAATGGCACATTATCTTTTCCCATGAACTGGTAAAGGTGCACGTGCTCAGGAGCCTTCCACCAATCCTTCCAGTCAGAAAACTTGTGCGCAGTGATGCTGATGTAGCCTATTGGCGCATCAAACCAGACATAGAAAACCATTTCCTCATAGCCCTTGAGAGGGATAGGAATGCCCCATTTGAGCTGGCGGGAGATGCACCTCCTCTTCAAGCCTTCCTTTAGCCAGGCATCAGTGTAAGTGATGGTGTTGTCGCTCCAGAACCCTTCTTTCTTGCGGGAAGCAATCCATTTCTCTAATTCTGGCTGGAGCTTTTCCAAATCCAAGAACAAGTGCTTGGTATTCTTCCTGCTAGGAGTGGCTCCGCATATCTTGCACTTGGGGCTCTTCAGCTCAACAGCATTGAGCAGGTTGCCGCACTTGTCGCACTGGTCACCCCTTGCGCCTTCAAACCCGCAATGAGGGCATGTTCCTTCAACAAACCTGTCTGCCAGGCTCTTCTTGCAATTCTCACAGTAAAGCTCCTCAAGGAAATCCTCTATGATGAAGCCATTCTCATGAAGCTTAAGAAATATTTCCTGGGTTATCTTAGCGTGGGTGTCAGTATGGGTCCTGCCAAAAGAGTCAAAGCTTATGCCAAACCAGTCATAGATGTCCTTGTGGATCTTATAATACTTATCGCACACCTGCTGGGGAGTCAATCCCTCCTCCAATGCTTTAGCCTCAGTTGTTGTTCCGTGCTCATCTGCACCGCAAACATAGCGAGTATTCCAACCCCTACTCCTAGAGTACCTTGCAAACACATCTGCTGAAAGCACACAGCCGATAATGTTGCCCAGGTGAGGCACATTATTCACATAAGGCAGCGCACTGGTTATAAGTATCTTTTTCATTGTAGCCGAGAATAAACAAGGGATGTTATTTAAATGTTTTGCAAAAGGCAAAAGGTAAGGAAGAAAAGATTGTGCTAATTTCTTACTTGTTGCTAACATAAAGCCTGAGGAGGTATTCCTGCTTGCCTTGCATCAGCTCTTTTTTCTCAAAAAAGAAAATGCCGCCATAAGCGTTCCTATAGGCAAGGAAGCCTTTGTGGCTGATGTAGCCTTCGCAAGGCTCCATGTTAAGGCTTTTGAAGAATGGCTCGCCTACCCCTAGCCTAAGCCTGTCCTCGAGGCTAAGCTTACTGGCATCAACACTAGCGCCCTCTATGCCTCTCTTTCCTCTGGGCTGGTAAGGCAATAAGCTCTCCCCTGGCTGGAAAGGGAACTGCTTTTCGCCATCAATCACAGCTCTCTGGTTATCAGAGTCAGGAAACATTTCCTCTTCATCCTGGAAATCAGTTATTTCATCTTGCTTAGCATTCACTTTAGAGTCAATACAAAGAAATAAGTGCTGCTTTATAATGTTTATGCAGATAATTGGCTGCGTTAAAAAAAGTCGCCCTCGGCACCCCGGATGGGGCAAGCAAAAGCTTTGCTTTTGGTGCCACAAAAATCCAGAGGATTTTTGCCGGCAACCCCCGCCTCTGCAGCCGCCATGCAAGTCATTCGCAAAGGCTCATGACATTGCATAGGCTGCAGGCTGCGGCGACTTTTTCAACAAAGCCATAGATAATGTTTATGCAGAGGCTTATGAGCAAAGATCACTCATCATCGTCGCCTGCATCATCGCCTGCCTTGCTCTTGCCACTCTTCATCTTTTTTGTCAAGCCTATTTTCTTGTGGCAGCCAGAGCACTCAAACACATAAGCAGGCACTCCCTCAAACTTGCCTCTCTTATAAGGGGTTGTTGCTTCC
Organism: Candidatus Woesearchaeota archaeon; assembly: GCA_016935175.1. GTDB lineage: Archaea > Nanobdellota > Nanobdellia > Woesearchaeales > SM23-78 > SM23-78. Next base: position 27,736 of record JAFGRK010000008.1, read on the forward strand.
CCTTTCATGCCGCAATAAGGGCAGGTGAACATGACCTCGACCATCAGGCTTTCCTCATGCTGCTGCTTAGGCTCAGAAAACCCGCAGGCAGGGCACTCATAAGTGTCAGCCCTTATTTTTGGCTTCTTGGTCTTAGGGTCAAGAGGCTTCCCCATCTTAGCCTTGCCGCACTTAGGGCAATCCTTCTTGTAAACCCAGGCAATAGCCTTGCCGTCGTTATCAAAAACTCTTCTTGTGAAATAAATGCACTCATCCATACTGTCTGGCATCTTTACCATGATTACACCTCCTGTCAGAAAAAATCTGACCGTCTGCGCCTTTGATTGCGATGCCGAAAGAGTCGGCGAGCAATGGCCAGATGGAGTTTTTGCGAGCGTCAATGGCGAGCAAAAACGGAATAGGGTAGATTTTTTCACTTTCTTTTAATTTCAAACGAAATGGCGTCCACCTTCACCCTGATGTCTCGAGGGCAAACTGTGAACTCGAGATTTTCCTGGCTGCAGTAATTTATTAATCTTTCCCTTTCCATCTCTGAATAAAACCTTGCAATCACATTGATGCCCTGCCTGTTTCTGTGGATGATGTCATAGTCCTTCAGGTCATCCAGCACCCTCGACCTGATGACTCGGTAATGGTCAAGCCTCTTCCTAAGCCCACCCAGCCTCTTGAGCAGCTCAGGGAAATCGATGTCAAATGGAGGGGCGCCTTTCTTCATTATTCTTATGAACTCAGGGTTGTCAGAAGCCACAAAACCTCCATGCCCCAAGATGTTCACAGGCTTGTCCTTGGCAAAGCTAGCAAGGATTATATCACCTTTCTCTGCCTGAGGGGTGCCAATGCTTCCGCTAGCGTCGTTAATCACCAGCATGTTCCTCTCCTTGCAAGCTCTCATTATCGCTTTCATGTCCTGCAAGGCAGCATAACCAGGCATGGAGTTGATGAGCAAGGCAGAGTCAAGATAATCATCAAGCTCAGAAGGGTCAAGCAAGCCAAAGCTAGTCTTAAGCTCTATGCAGGGCAATTTCTCCTTCTTGCAGAAATGCTTGTAAGTCATCCAGCCACCCTGGTCCTGGATGAGCACTCGCTTGTAGCCAAGGCGCTTGGCAAGCCTAAGGGCTTGTCTGATAGCAACATTCCCCCTCTGGACAAAAAGAACATGCTTCTTGCCAGTCAGCTCTTTCAATGCCTTCTCGCACTTCTTAACAGCCTCTTTTTGCGCCATTGCAAAAAAGGTAATGAGCCTAATTTTAAAAAACTATTTAAAAGGGCTGCAAATCATAGCAATAATTACGCCTCTGTGGCTCAGTGGTACAGCAAGCGGAAAAAGCAGTTGCTCTCCATTGTTGCACGCCAGAGCACGTCCTTGGTACCGCAGGCTGAAAAGCCGAGGACGCAAAAATCAAGATTTTTGCGACGCGAAGGCAAATAGGACGGGGTCGAGGGTTCAATAGGATTTTCACGTGAAGTGAATTCCGGAAAGTCCCTCCAGAGGCTTGAAATAGAAAAATGGCAGATGCAAGAGAAGTCGGGTATGATGCACAAGAACATACTGGCTTGGTCAATACTATTCTTGCAGAAACCAAATTAAAGCCTTACAATATTTTTCGGCATGCCGATCTGAGAGGGAAAAAAATAGTGGACATAGGTTGTGGCGATGGTGAATTGTGCAGAACTAGTGTCGCCAGAGGCGCACAGTATGCTATGGGTATAGATGGAAAACAAGATATGATAGATATTGCTTCTTCATTAAATTCTCAATACGAGGGAAAAGTGGAATTCAGACAAGGATTTATTGAAGACCTGTCCGGGGATGAAACGTTTGATGTGGCAATTCTTTCCTATTTATTGAATAATGCCAAAGACTTCAAGCAACTGACACAACAATGCAGAAGTACAGTATCATTTTTGAAACCAGGAGGAATGGCTGTCATTTTCAACAATAACCCATTCGATGTCCTTGGCGGGGATTTCACAAAATATGGTTTTAGAAAAACGCTCACCGGATTGAGAGATGGAGATCCAATAATTTATGATTATCGCCCGGCAATTAATTCTGATATAATCAATTATTATCTTAGTCCAGAGAAACACGAAGCAGCTTTCCAAATCGCAGGCTTTTCAGAATTCGCATGGAAACCCATCCAATCCTATCCTGGCGCAGATCCTGTGTTCTGGCATGATTATTTTAACAGGGGAAATCTACCAGTTATAGGGATATTGGGCAGGAAATAAATAAAGAGATAACAAGGACAAGCCGATGGCTTTTTAGTAAGGGGTTTGGCTATGATAAAAAACACTCTCCAGAGGCTTAATTTTATTTTATTATTTTAATATCTTAAAAAAATTCAAGGGTGATAACATGGCAGCTAAAAAGAAAAAGGATGATGGCAAGCAAAATGATGATGAGCGCAGGAATGCAGGCGCTTTGTTCATCCCTGCAGGGATATTCATCGGCATGGGCTATGGCTTCTTTTTAGGCAACATCGCCGGCGGATTGTTCGTGGGCATGGGCTTTGGCTTTGTGGCTTTTGCAATAACTAACATAATCATGGGCTTTGCCTGCAGGAAATGACTTGATTTTTTCATTTGTTATTTTTGTGATAATCTCATCCTCGACAAGATTATCTTCTTCACCTTCTTGGGCTTAGCTTCAGCCTCCTCTAAGAATTCCATGAAGCCTTGCATCTGCTTATCAGAAATCTGCAGGTGGTTCTGGCACTGCCTTATGTTCTGGCTGATGATATCCTTCTTTTCCCTTGCGCTAATCTCCTGCTTGCCTAAAAACAGTTCCTCTAAGTCCATTAGCTTCTTGCCACCCTCACCCTGAGGAAAAAGGAATAGTGCTTGTTATATAAAGCTTACTCTGCTTCAAACGCAAAACATATAAACCTCTTGCCTCGAAGTGATTTTCCAACATGGCAAAAGTCATTGTATTGAAGGGTGATGAGCGCAGCGCAGCTAAGAGCATCAATGAATTGTTCAGGCTTGCAGGAGGGATTGGCAGCTTCATTAAGAAAGGAGACAAGGTGCTTCTCAAGCCTAACTTCCTTAACCCTAAGCCTTCTTCTACTGGCTGCACCACTAGCCCGGCAGTGATAGAGGCTGTTGTCAAGGCAGTGCTCAAGCAAGGAGGCATTCCTATCATCGGAGAGAGCTCTCCTGTGTCTTTTGACACAGAGCTAACTTTCAAGAGGCTGGGCATTGACAAGATTGCAAGGAAGCATCGCATCAGCATCATAGACCTTAACAAGTACACTTCGAGGGTTGTCAAGGTTAAGGATCCTTTGAGCTTGAAAAAGATAAGGGTGTCTGACTTGGTATTTGAAGTGGATAAGATAATCAATCTCCCTGTGATGAAGACTCATTCACTTACCACAATCAGCCTTGGAATGAAAAACCTGATGGGATGCGTGCCAGGAGCAGACAAGCTAGTATTGCACAGGGTCGGCATGCACGAGGCACTGGTTGACCTCAACTCTATCATCAAGCCTACCTTTACGATTATCGACGCTATTGTAGCCATGGAAGGCTCAGGCCCTGCCAATGGAAAGCCTAAAAGGATGGGCTTGCTCATAGGATCTGGCGACCTATTAGCCTCTGAAATAATCGGCGCAAGGATTATGGGAGCCAACCCTTACCAGCTCAAGTACATCCAGCTATCTAAAGGAAAGGAGTTGGGTGAGTATGACATTGACAAGATTGAAGTCTTTGGGGAGAAGCTTTCTGATGTTAAGAGAAAATTCTCCCTTCCCAGCAGCAAGGCCAGCAGCATCTTCAGCTCATTAGTGCTAGGCACAGTCCCCCTTGCCATGTCAAGGATGGGCATTGACATATCAAGGATTGCGCAGAAGCTTTATGACTTCATGCGGCCATACCCGGAATTCCTGGACAGGTGCAGGAAGTGCAGGAGGTGCATCATCAACTGCCCTGAGAAAGCCCTCACTCTCAACAGCCATCCTAAGCCTTTGCTTGACAAGAAGAAATGCATCAAGTGCTATGTTTGTGATGAGGTGTGCATCTATAATTGTGTAAGGGTCAGGAGAAAATAGATATTCAGCGCAGCTTCCTTACTTCTTTTTTCCTTACTTCTTTTTGATCTTTTTGCGCCCGCGCGAGGCTTTTTTCTTGTTTGAACTCCTAGACTTCTTCCCAGGTTTTTTCGCAGGTTTCTTTGCAGCAGCTGCAGGAGCCTGGGCAACAGGCGGCACAGGAATGACAGCAGGAATACCTGGCCTGTTCCTGTAATCGTGCAAGTCCTGCTCTATCCTTTTCAAGTCATTCATTATCTTCTCATGCTCTGACTTGACTCTCCTATGGATGGATGTCTCTATGAACAGGGGTATGCAGAGCATTACAAGCGTTGAGTAGAGAATAAGCCTCCATGCAGTGGAATAAGGCAGCCGCAGCCACTCAAAAAAGAAAATAAGCGCTATTATCAGCGCCATCAGCAAGGTCAGCATCGCTATCCACTGGACCCTCTCTTTCTGCAAAAACTCCCTCATTTCCATCCATGAATGCGAGCAGCAAAAGAACAAACAGCAAAACCCGTAATTCACCCACCTCCAACCATCCTAATACTCTGGATTTTTTAAAGGTTTTGGAAAATGCCAGAAAAATTTATAAAACCAGCCCCTAATAGCTATCCTCATGGAAGTCACTAATGAGAAAATCTACCTGGAGCTGCTCAAGATAAAGAAGCTTCTGCACCAGAGCCTTGACCTACAGAGGGAGATAGAAGCTGTTGAAGAGGAAATAAAGATGTTCGAGGGAAGGCAGGTTGAAGAAGAGCAGAGGCTTGCAGAGGCTGTTAAGAGGAAGAAGTTCACCACTATAATTGACTGGAAAAGGGCCATATGGGACAACTGCCCTGCCAAGAAGGAGAATGTCTCAGCCACCACCATCTCGTTCTACTGCGACACTATCAAAGGGCCTTGCAGGTTTGAGAGCTGCCCCAAGAACGTCGCAACCGATTGAAAGGCCAGCATCTGCCTGCGCAAAGAAAAACACTTATAAACAATAATCACTTCTATTTTCCCAATCGAATATAAGCAATATGCGCGGGCGTGCCGGAAGGCAAAAGTGAGCTTTTGCACCGTCACGCACCGAGTGCAAGAAACTATACATGCGGGCGTGCCGGCAGTCAAAAATCAGAGATTTTTGGGCCGCCACTCTCCGCTAACGCGGGCGTGCCGGAGTGGAAAACGGGCAGGACTTAAGTTCAAGCCTAAAGCTGATAAGCTATCCTGTGGCTTAGTGCCTACGAGGGTTCGAACCCCTTCGCCCGCATAGTTTATTCACATTATCTTAAAGAAACCTTTTAAAATCTTCAGGATGCTGGCACTCATAATGGACTATCTTTGAAAGGTTATTCCAGGAATTAGAAATGCCAAGCTTTCTAGCAATGAATTCGTGCCTTTCCTTCAGCTTCACCATCCCTTTATAGAATTCCTTCCAGCTCCGCACCACCTTTATTTCAGGAGTTCGGTAAGCCTGTGAGTGTTCATGAGAGTTCCAGGTTTGTGTCAAGAAAAAAAGTTCAAGGCTAGTGCCCCTAAGCTCCAAAAGCTTCTTCAAGGTATCATCTATTATGGCTCTTGCATGTAGTCGATCGCAAATAACATTTTTTGGCAGGTCGTTCGTATTATGGAAATAATCAATAGGAAGGCCGTGATGCCTGCAGTAGCGGATACAAGCGCTTAACTCCGGCCTTTCAGGCGTATCATGCCTTGATGTAACTATCGCGAACCTGAATCCCTCTGAGTAAAGCTTCCGAAGAAATCTCCCCACTCCTCTCTCGAGATCAAACTCCATAATTCCCTGGGTTGTTACATACTTCATTAGCTGCTCATATTTTTCCCTGCCCAAAGGATAGGTGTCCCTAGTTATATGTCGGTTATCAACTTTCAAAGCGAAGAATTCTTTAGAATACTTTATTTTAGCCCGCTCACCCAATGCTATGGTACCGTCAAAATCAAGGACCACTATTATATTCTCCATGATTGATTAATAGAGCTCACTAGGTATAAATATCTTTTCATCATTTTTCGCTCGCATATAATTTTTTATTCACTTCTCCTATTCTTTTTGCGTCAACTTTAAATAATACCTCTAACTTCTCATCGGCTATGAATAAGAAAGCAAAGAATATGTGCGTGCCTGGAGCTTGCGAAACTTGCGGCGCTAAGAACGAGCCTAAGATAATCGAGATCAAGGACCCTGAGGAAAATATAATCAAGATTGCCTGCAGGAGCGTGCTGATAAGCTCTTCTGCCCGTGAGAGGCCTGATGAGCACAAGACTGCAGTCCTAAGGATCTTCACCATCAACAACCCGCATAAGAACCATGACGTCTTCCCTACGCACATCTTCAGGTTCACTAATATTGAGAAGGTGAGGATTAGGAGGCTTAATGTATCTAATTATCTTGAAGGCCCTGACATCGTGGTCAATGACCTTGAGGAGCTTTACATCATCAGAGAAGGCAGCAAGCTAACGTTAAAAGGCTACCAGATCGAGGTTGAGATCAGGGATAGGAAGAAGTGAGCCTTCAGCCAGATTGTTCCTAGGAAGAGCTATTCTTCCAGCCAAATCATTTCTAAGAAGAACTATTCCTTCTCCAGCATATTCTTGCCTGATTTTTGCTTCTCCAGCATCCTGAAGCTTTCCTTCTCATACCTAGCAAGAAGCTTTTTCATCTCAGAGTCATATTTCTTCCTGAACTGAGGGATGCGCTCCTTGTCCTTGTTGACATTCTCAAGGAATTCCTGCTCCAGCCTCTCCTTTTCAAGGGTGAGCCATTCATCAATCTCCTCTTCTGTCTTGAATCCCATGCTCGTTTCTCCTTCAGGAAAAGCTCAGGCCGCCGAAGCCATTGTTTGCGACGCAAAAGCATTTTTGCTTTTGTTGAGCAAAGGCGAGACGAAGCTGAGTTCGCATCAAGGGCGAACGAAGCGCAGTAAGGCCTGAGCTTTTTAACAGCATTATTTTTCCAGTATATTTAAATATTACCAAGCAATTAGCTTAAGGAATGGAGTACAAGCAAGCAATCCTGGTAAGGCAGGACTTAAAATTACCTGCTGGCAAGATGGCAGCGCAAGCAGCCCATGCTAGCGTGGAGTGCATCTTTCGCGCAGATAAGTCCCTTGTCAAGGCTTGGCGTGCAGAGGGCATGGGAAAGATTGTTGTCAAGGTAGCAGATGAGAAAGAGCTGTACAGTTATGTCCAGCAGGCAAAGGACCTTGGAATCGCAACTGCAGTCATCACTGACGCAGGCCACACAGTGGTCGAGCCTGGCACAGTCACTTGCGCAGGCATAGGCCCTGACACTGCAGAAAAGGTTGACAAGGTTATTGGCAAGCTGAAGCTTGCTTGATGGAGATTCTTTGTTTTCAATCTTCGACTATAGCTATTTCTAGAGGATGCTTGTATCTCTGCTTAAACTCCTCAGCTATCCCTTTGAGCATCTCTCCCAGTATCTCAGTCCTTATAGCCCCCCTCACAAACTTTATGGTGCGATAGCCGTGGTGCTTCTCATCATCCACTAAGCTGTCCCTTATGATGTTAGTGATTATGCTAAGGGAATGATTTGACCAGTAGCCAGCTATCATCTTGGCAAGAGGGCTTTGCTCATCTGCCATCGGCCCCTTGATGCTTGCTTCGAGCAGCAGCTTCCTGAAGTCCTGGCCTTCGCACCTGGCAGTGGCTGTTATGCCAAGGTAAGAAGTGTCAATCACTCCAGCCTTGGACATAAGCACGTATCCAGACCTTGCTGCCATGTCTGGGACGCCGCAATCGCTTCTTGAATATTGCTTGTAGGCATAGTCGTGGGATAGGACTTCATATTCCCTTGCAATGCTTACGTGCAACCCATTGTCTTTCCTCAATAGCTCGTCAAGGGCTTGAAAAGAAAGGTTAGCTGAGGATGAATATTTCGTAGCCAGGTGCAGAGGCATATGCCTGACAAAGATGGTGTTCTCCAGCTCTCTAACCTCTTTGAGCTTGCTATGGATTATTGGCGGCAGCACCCCGCTGAGCATGATGTTATTCTCTATCGTGCCTTCGCACAGGACAACATTGCTCACAAAGGCAGGCATCTGCTGCAGCTTGCTCTCCAGCTCTACCCTGCTGCTATAAGCCCCTGCTTCAATAATCCTTTCCATCAAGAGCAAAAAATTGGCGATAATTTAAAAATATTGCGATTTTTTCGACGAGAAAGAAGCAAACAATAAACTTTAAAAAGCTCCCCCATCTATTTCCTAGCTTATGGACACTGAAACCAGGATTATCAATGAAAGGAAGGAAAAGCTGGAGAATTTAAGGAAGCAGGGCATCAACCCTTATGCTTACAGGTTTGATAAGAATGCCATGGCTGCTGAGATAAAGAAAGTGTATGCAAGCCTAAAGGAAGAGGAAAAGGATAGCATGCGCAACGCAGTCAAGGTCGCAGGCAGGCTCATGTCTGTGAGGATAATGGGCAAGGCAGCTTTCGCCCACCTGCAGGATGACTCTGGCCAGGTGCAATTATACTTCAAGCAGGATGAGCTAGGGGCAAAGCCTTATGAGCTTTTCAAAAGCCTTGACATAGGAGATATTATAGGGGCTGAAGGGAGCGTTTTCAAGACCAAGAGAGGAGAAATAACAATCGAGGTTAAGAAGTTCGAGCTGCTCACCAAGTCGATAAGGCCCTTGCCTGAGAAGTTCCACGGCCTAAAGGACACAGAGACTAGGTACAGGCAGAGATACGTAGACTTGATTGTCAATCCTGATGTGAAAAATGCTTTTGTGATGCGCTCAAGGATAATGCAGGCTATCAGGGAGTTCCTGATGGGTGAAGGGTTCATAGAAGTGGAGACCCCTACGCTCCAGCCAGTCTATGGAGGGGCGAGCGCTAGGCCGTTTGTCACCCATCACAACACCCTTAACATGCCTCTTTACATGAGGATATCAGACGAGCTCTACCTCAAGAGGCTTATTGTCGGAGGGTTTGAGAAGGTGTTTGAGTTCTGCAAGGACTTCAGGAACGAGGGCATTGACACCAAGCACAACCCTGAGTTCACGCAGATGGAGACCATGGCTGCCTATGATGATTATGAGGACAGCATGAAGCGAACAGAGAGGATGCTGGAATGCGTAACCAGGAAAGCCCTAGGCACAGTTGAGTTTGAGTTCGAAGGCAACAAGATACGCATGGCTGCGCCTTTCAAGAGGATGAAGATGGTGGATGCTGTCAAGGAAGCAACAGGCGCTGACTTCACCAATATCAGCCTGGAAGAGGCAAGGGATGTGGCAAGGAAATTCAAGGTAGAGATAGATGATGACATGAGCATCGGATTCATACTGGCTGAGCTGTGCGGCGAGCTGGTAGAGCCAAAGATAATACAGCCGACTTTTATAATTGATTACCCTAAGGATGTCAGCCCATTGGCCAAGGTCACAAAATACGACCCTAACTTCACTGAGAGGTTTGAGCTCTTGGTTGCAGGCATGGAGCTGGGCAACATGTACTCTGAGCTTAATGACCCTGATGAGCTGAGGAAGAACTGGGAGGCGCAGGAAGAAAAGCTGAGCAAAGGAGACCAGGAAGCCCAAAGGACAGATGAGGATTTCATAAGGGCTATGGAGTATGGCATGCCACCCACAAGCGGCATAGGCATAGGCGTTGACAGGCTGGTGATGCTTCTCACTAATAATCCCTCGATAAGGGAAGTCATATTTTTCCCGACACTAAGGCCAGACATATAAGAGGCAACAGATATTGCAGTAAAGCAGGAAATACACATAAAAGATTTACCATGAGCAAGGAAGACAGCAAATTGATAAGTGCAAGCCAGGATAATGATGCGAGGAACAAGACTATTGTAGGCTTGACAGAAAAAATCTCAATCAAGGGCGAGAATGGAAAAAAGGAGCTTATTGTCAGGATTGACACCGGGGCTACCAAGAGCAGCATAGACTTAGGGCTTGCCTCAGAGCTGAGGCTTGGGCCTGTGATTGACTCAAGGCTTATCAAGAGCGCGCACGGAGCAAAGCTAAGGCCAGTGGTTGAGGCATCAGTGACCATCAAGGACAGGCATATCAAGGCCAAGTTCACCTTGGCAGACAGGTGCCATATGCGCTACCCTGTGCTCATAGGCCAGAACATACTCAAGATGGGGTTCCTTGTCGACCCTTCAAAAAGAGCAGACAAGCCGTTAATAAGATCTGAGACTAAGCCAAAAAAATGGGGCTAAAGCAAACTATGGAACTAAAAGCAGCCATCATAAGCCAGGGAAGCGAAAGCTCAGAATGGACAGGGGAATCCATGAAGAAATATTTCTCGCAGGTAGATGAGCTTGACATAAAGAAGATCGAGGTGAACATCTCTGGCAAGTCAGCTGAGATACTCTATGAGGGCAAGCCTCTCAAGGATTATGACTGCGTCTATGTGAAAGGCTCTTTCAGGTTTGCGCAGCTGCTGCAGACTCTCACCTCGCTATTGGAAAAGAACTGCTACATGCCCATATCTGCAGATGCCTTTACCATTGCACATGACAAGCTGCTCACTCACCTGGAACTGCAGAAGCACAACATACCCATGCCCAAGACTTATGTCAGCTCGACAGTGCAGGCAGCCAAGAAAATACTGCAAACCATCAACTACCCTATCATGATGAAGTTTCCCCACGGAACAGGAGGCAAAGGGGTTATGTATGCTGACTCATACGCAAGCGCCTCCTCATTGCTTGATGCCCTTGCAACCCTTAGGCAGCCTTTCATAATCCAGGAATACATAGAGACTGGAGGAACAGACATAAGGGCTATTGTTGTAGGCAGCAAGGTCGTAGCCAGCATGAAAAGGAAGGCAGGCTCAATGGAAGCCAGGGCTAACTTCCACTCAGGAGGCACAGGAGAGAGTATAGCCCTTGACACCCTGACCAAGAAGCTGGCAGTGGACGTGGCCAAGGCTATCCGCGCAGAGATATGCGCTGTTGACTTGCTCCAGAGCGCAAGGGGCCCATTGGTGGTCGAGGCCAACATCAGCCCAGGCTTGCAGCTCATATCATCCACCACCAAGATAGACGTGGCAGACATCATCTCCAAGTTCCTCTATGACCGGACTATTGAGATGAAGGCAAAGAGGAAAGAGCTTGACGCTGTCAAGATACTAAAGGGAATTGAGGAGAAGAAGATGTGGGGGGAGAAGAAGAAGCTCATCACCACGCTTGACTTCAGGGGCAACATGGTTCTCCTGCCAGAAATGATTGTGAAGAACGCAGGCTTTGACATGGATGACAACTATGAGATAGATGTTGAGCCAGACAAGGTCACCATCAAGAAGCTGAAGATAGGGAATGAATGAAATTCCACAATAACATCAAACCCTAATTCTATCCTAAAACGCTTTTAAGCTTGTGGCTAAAGGAAATTTATTTAAGCAAACCCAATGTCCTGAAAGCTAATGGTAAAAAAGCTATCACTTGAAAGGATAATGGGATATGAGGGCACAAGAGCGCTTGAGGCCAACACGCCCAGCACATCATACCCTGATGAGCTCATCAAGTTCGTCACAGATAATTTCAAAAAGAAGAATAGCAATGCGCAGCTAGCAGAGGACGTGAGGGTGGCTAGCAGCGAGCTAATAGCCAATGCCATTGATTACGGCAACAGGAAAGACCCTGGCAAGAAGCTAAGATTGTTCTGCTCTTGGGTTAAGAACAGGTTTTATTTTGCTGTGCAGGACCAAGGGGAAGGGTTTGACATAGACAACCCTTTGCTTCAAGGCTTCCCACCCCCTGAGGGAGGGATAGGGCTTATGCTTGCAAGAGACCGTGTTAGCCTATTGTATAATTTCAAGGACAATGCATCTTATTTCTGCAAGAAGCCAAAGAAGGCATGATGGATAAATCATGTTGCCTCAATCATGCCCATGCGCAGCCTTGAATAACGTCGTGAAGAAAGGGCTTATGTTATCCTTGCTTCTAATCATCTCCCTTACCTTGGCTATGGGGAAAAACCTTACCTCCACCACTTCTTGATTAGAGATATCCTTAACTTCATCGACTACCATCCTGTAGGCATAAACTACATGCTTAATGTCATGCTCCACATATTTCTTGAAGAGTAATTTCACATCCTCCTTTTTTGCTTCAATCCCGAGCTCCTCCTTAAGCTCCCGCAAGGCAGCATCAGCCGGCTCCTCGCCTTGATTGACGCTGCCAGAAACTGATGAAGTCCAATGCAAAGGATACCTGAACATGTTCCTGCTTCTTTTCTGCAATAGCAGTTCCCCCTTACGGTTATAGATGAAGATGTTTATGGCCCTGGTTATCACATCAGCATTCCTATGGACGTGGCTCTCAAGGATCTGACCGATGGGATTATCATTCTTGTCCACAACATCAACCATGGCTTCCATTAAGATTCACCTGCCTAGTTTAGGTTTCCCTACCGTATTTCAACAACCAAGTCTTCCTGCTTTGAGAATTCTCCGCAATTTATGTTTGCTGTATACATGTAAGCGCCAGGAGCTGTTGACTTAGTTGTCTGCAGGCTTATCTTCCACTCACCTACCATGTCAACAGGTATGTCCCTGTTGGTGGCAGAGTACATGAAATCCAAGTCATCAATGCCCCCTACCTTGGTGAAGGATAGCGTGCACCTTACATCATCAGAGACGTAGTTATATACCTGCAGGGCGAGCGATTTGCTTTGTCCAGCATTCAGCACAATGTCAGAAGGCACGATCACCATCGGGTCATCAGCTGTCGGCTTCCACAATGCTTTTGCCGGCTCCATTATCCTGGGAATCTCCTCGACAACCTGGCTTGCTGCCCTTTGTATCAGCACCACTGTAACCACTAGCACGAGCAGGGCAATAACTGAGATGATTATCATGTTCACCCCTAGCTCAACGCCCCTCTTGCTCTTAACCTTAAGAATTTGCTTCTGCCTCATGATACTAAACCCCGGGACCAATTATCGCGCAAAAAACATTCTTGAAACTAGTGATATATAAATTTAGCGGAAAAGATTAACAATTCACATAGAAACATCTGATGTTATTAGCTAGCCTCTTCCCAAGCTTCTAATTTCGTTATCAACTAATTTGTATACTTCTGTAACTATATTATTTATATCATCAGTTTCTTTTTGCACCGTAGTGACGTATTGGTCTTCGTTCCCAACTGAAGCTCCCCTATAACAGCTTATTTTGTAATCCAGCACAACATCATCCAAGTTATCGTTCAGGCGTGATTTCATGTCTATATACAACTTAAGCACCTTAATCGCGAACTTTTCCAGGGAGATATGGTATGACAATGAAACTACATTATTCTGCACCCCTCTATAAACCACTTCGCTTTTTGTCCGCAAGTCTTTTTCAGAGAATCTAATGCCCAGGAGAGCCTTTTTCAGTGTTGTCTGAGCCATTTCCTCAAGGTATTTTAAGCCCAGATTTTGCTGCACTTTAGCTAGTTCTAGTTTTATCTGCCTGTCATTAACCTTAAATATATTCTTCTTGACCCAGTCATTTATCCTCAATGCCATGATATCACCTTTGTTTTGATTTATGGTCTCTGATTTTATCACTATAAAAAGCTTTTGATTTTTAGAAATTCAGGTGCGCAGATTCCTACAACAAATTCTGCACCTTGTTGATGTAGCCTGCAGCTTCCTGCCCTTTCTTGGTGAGTGTCAGCACTTTCAGCCTTCCTTGCTTCTCAAAGTTCACCAGGCCTGCCTTTTGCATCTCCTGCAGTATCTTGACCACGTGGCTGTAGGTGCAGTCTACCAGCTTGGCCAGATTAGATGCGTAGATGTGGTTGTTCGCGTTCAATAAGTGGACTAGCATCATAGCTGGCTTCTCCCTGAAGAAAACACCGAATATCTTCTTTTGCTTTGTAGCCAACTCGTCACCCTCCAGCTTTTTTATTTGGATTTTGAGATTATAAATATTTATTTATTCTGTTATAACTTTTCTGAAGGTTATTTCCATTTATATATCTTTCGATTTATATAACCAAGAAGCATTGCAAGTTTTCCGAGGATTAATGCTTGCAAGCCCATAAAAATGCCGGGGGTTTAAATAGTTTTTGCTTAAAGCCTAGCGACAAATAAATCCTCCCAATAAAAAGCTTTAAATAGTATCCTGCCAAAGAAAACAATATTATGAAGCTCATCTTCCACGGGGCAGCAAAAGAGGTGGGTAGAAGCTGCATAGAGCTCCAGACCCAGGGTGACAGGTATCTTCTTGATGCAGGAATAAAGTTCAAGGAAGGGGGATTCGCCTATCCTGAGAAGATAATCAACCTGCCGGACATAGATGGTCTGCTCATAAGCCATGCGCACCTGGACCACACAGGAGCATTGCCCTTGTTTGAGCACTACAACATCATCTGCCCAATATACTGCACCAAGCTCACCTATGTGCTCACCAAGGTTCTCTTGAAAGACTCCTACAAGATAGCCAGGATAAAGAACCTGCACCCTGCCTACAACAAGCTAGACCTAGAGAAGCTGGAAAAGAGTGTGCGCTTTGTGAAGTACGACCGAGACTATAAACACAGGAAAATCAATTTCTCATTCTTGAACGCAGGCCATGTCCCTGGCAGCTCCATGATATTAATAGAGGCAGAAGGGAAAAAGATCCTTTACACAGGAGACTTCAAGCTCAGGACATCAGAGCTCATGAAAGGCGCAAGCCCAAGCCTGCATGAAATAGATATAATGATAATGGAAAGCACATACGGGGCAAGGGAGCTGCCAGAAAGGGACGCAGTAAAAAAGCAGTTCCTTGACAAGATAGAGGAAGTGATAGCAAGAGGAGGCTCAGCGCTCATACCAGTGTTCAGCCTAGGAAGGTCCCAGGACGTGCTGATAATGCTCTCAGAAAGAAAGTTCAATGTTCCTATATACATCGATGGGATGTGCAAGAAAGTAGCCAGCCGCATCCTAAGCGTCAACGACCCTTACATCAACAACGCTAATGTGCTGGATGAGATGTTCAACCATCGCGTAATACACATAGGCAGCGACAGGCACCGCCAAAGGGTTATGGGAAGCCAGGGCATATTCGTGACCTCGAGCGGCATGCTGCAAGGAGGCCCAGTGCTCAGCTACCTGGCAGAGATGTGGCATGACCCAAGGAACGCAGTGCTGCTCACAGGCTACCAGTGCAAGCGCACTAACGGCCAGACCCTGATAGAGGAAGGATATGTCTACCTTGACGGATGGAGGACTTATGTCAAGGGAGAAGTGGTCAAGTATGATTTCTCTGGCCACGCAGGCCAGAGCGAGCTGAGGGAACTGATAAGAAAGATACACCCTAAAAAGCTTATAGTCCAGCATGGGGATGAAGAAGCAGTTGCAGAGCTAGCGAAGTGGGCTGGCATGAACACCCACAGCAAAGTATACGTCCCTTCAGTAGGGGATGAGATAGAGATATGATTGCTATATTAGGTTGATGGGGACAAAAGGCAAATCCATGAGGTGAAGGCATGAGCAGGAGCCATGAAAAGGCAAATGATGAAGTCTATGATGAAGATGAGGAATACAAAGGCAACCCTGAAGGCGAAGTCATGGCTTTCATGAGGGATATGAAAAAAGAAAGCAAGAACATGATGACTGAGCTTATAGACATTGATGATCTGCTCTCCAAGCTCAAGATAAAGATAGCAGAGGATTCTACCAGCAAAAAAGAGCTATACAGGATTATAGATTCTATAAGGCTCCGTATAGGGGTGATGGAAAGGGAAGACAGGATAGAGCTAAATGAAGAGGAAGAGGCAGAGACCTTGCTAGAGAAGCTCAAGAAATGGGTGGACCAAATAGTCTAAAAGCAGCCTATTCTTTTTTTTCAACATTACCTTCAGGATCATACTCTTCGATGAACTGGCGAGCGACCTCAAACTTCCTGTTCTTAGAATTGATTTCAACCTTAGCAGCGACTAGCTCATCCTCAGGAATACAATTCAATCCAGGGCTGCAAGGGGCCTCGATGTCAAACCCGTACTTCTCAAGAAAATAATCACGGCGAGTCTTGCTCATGTTATGGTTGATGGCAGTTATCAGGGATAGCTTTGCCTGCTCATCCATCCTGTCAGGGTAGAACAAGCTTACAATATACTCGAAGATGTCATGGTGAAGGCTGCTATTGACAAGCCTTGCGATTATGCGAGTATCCCTGCCAGCCAGGCTGAGAGGTTCGCTGCTTTCAGACTGCTCACTCAACTGTTCCCCCATTAAACCAACCCCTACAAATAATTAAGTAATAAAGAGAAACCATGAAGGGTATATAAATATTACCAGTAACCTCCTGGAGACTAAAAAGAAAGAAAATGCCCCCACGGGGAAAGTCGACTTCGTCTTATTCCTTTTGAGCAAGCCCGAAAGTATTCGAACCCCGGTCTCAAGCTGTTTGCACCAGGAAAGTCTCCTTTCCCAATGCCGCAAGCTTGAATTCTATCCACTATACTATGGGGGCAATTAAATATTAAATCACACAGGCACTGCAACTGTGCTAGGGCTTCTCCTGCCTACGCAAGGCCCGTCCTTTACCTCAAAGCCTGCTGCCTTCAGGTTGCGCCTCACCATGCCTGCGCATGAATAAGTAGTGAGTATGCCGTCAGGCTTTATTAATTTTCTGAGTTGCCGAAAGAAATCCTCTGTCCAGAGCTCAGGGTTCTTCTTTGGGGAAAAAGGGTCGTGGAAGATGATGTCAAACTTGAGCTTGATGCTCTTGACACCTTCCAAGGCGTCGCAGACCAATAAGTTTATCCGTACGTTCTTGTCAGTGTACTCGTAATTGTTTATGATGCTATCCTCATTTTTGTTGCTCTTAACCAGCTCCTTGATGACATGGTAATTTTTTATTTGCGGGCTGAGGCCCGGAATTCTGCTGAGTATCTCCCTGTCTTTCTCTAGGCCCACAACCACAACCTTGCAGCCAGGGTTAACCTCAAGTATCTTGTCAAGAGCTGCAGCAGTATTATATCCTAATCCAAAGCAAACGTCAAGGATGCTCACCATGCCTAGATCAGCAAGCCCTGCGATGTGTGTCGGCTCAACAAACTTCTTGAAAGCCTCCTCCACTGCTCCAGTAATAGAATGATAGCTCTCACCATATGCCTCGCTATGGAAGGTCATGCTGCCATCACCAGTCATTATTTCCCGCATAAAGAAGGATAATGCTTAGCCTTTTATAAAAATAGCCCTAAAGCCCATAGCACCAGCCCTATTAGCAAGAAAGCAGAGTATTCCTTAAACAATCCTGCAAGGATTTTCTTCTTGTCCTTGGAATATTTTAGGTGCTCATGCAGGTAAAGGCTTCCTAATGGCAAGCCATAAAGGAATATCAGGGGAGCTATCAATGCAAGCCCTTCCAGCTTCCATGAGGCGAAAAGCATCAATGCCAAGGCATAGTAGAGTGCTTTTTCCCTTTGCTTGCTAAAGGTGCAGCCTGCAAAAACCAGCGCCATGAGCAGTATCAGCCAGAGGTTTGGATTCTTGATGCAAAACACTATCAGCACTAAAACCATTACCAGGTTCTTAAAAACAACCATGTACTTCCTACCTGGCTGGAGCTCTTCCTCAGCAGAATAGGCTATTATCAATCCTGCCAAAAGGCCAAGAAAGGATATTATGAGCAATAAGAGATAATCAAGCATGTTAGATAAGCCTAGAGGGACAGTGGTTTATAAAGATTTTTAATTATCAGGTAAGATCTACTCCGCAAGGGTGGCCGTCGATGAGCACAGAAGAGTCCCCTATGCCTGGCTTGTTGTCAACCACTATAACGCGGCCTTCAGAATCCTCATAGAAAACGCAAAAGTCACCTTTGACCCCTAGTTTATTCTTCAGCCCTGTGTAGTTATTGGTGGCATTGCCTATGAATGCAAGCAATTTTTCTTCATCAATAGTGTCTGAGCTGAGGAAGCCAAAGTCCCTGTCCATCTCCAACGCCACCTTTAGGTCTGTTGCCTCTGACTCAAGGTCTGTCAAGCCTTGCTTCTGCTTGGCAGTCATGGTCACATAAAATACTAATATGACTGAGACAAATATAACTACAGCTAATAAGACGTCAACGCTCCAAACCTGTCCTCGTCCCATCTCTTCTTTTCCCCTTGGCCGAGAAGCCTTAGTAACAGGCACCGCCCTCTTTTTTGAAAACTTCCTTTTTTTACTAGCCATGTTCCCTTTTTAATACTTTTGCTTTGGATTCCAAACTATTTATATTTTACGATTAGCCCTGATGCCAGCCAAAAAAGGCTTAATCCCAGCAAAAAAATCCTTCAGGCGAGAGCCACCAAAAACTTTATAAATGACTGCTTTATCCGGTTTATAAAGCTATCGCAAGGCATGCTTAGGACAATCATCTTTGCAACGGGGGGAAATGCATGAGCATGGTAAAAAAATGCCCTGAATGTGGCGGCATCAACTTATTCTGGAACAAGGAGAAAGGAGAGATAATATGCAGGGACTGCGGTCTTGTCGTCGAGGACAAGATGGTGGACTTCAGCCAGGAATGGAGGGAGTTCGACGGAGAGGACGCTGACAAGATGAGAAGGACCGGGGCTCCTATGAGCTACACCCAGTTCGACCAAG
Source organism: Candidatus Woesearchaeota archaeon (assembly GCA_016935175.1). GTDB lineage: Archaea > Nanobdellota > Nanobdellia > Woesearchaeales > SM23-78 > SM23-78. Next base: position 46,317 of record JAFGRK010000008.1, read on the forward strand.
GCCTTGGGACGGATGTAGGCAAGAAATCAGACTTATACCAGCTTGGCGGAAAGGCCAAGAACAAGTTCTTCAGGCTGAGGAAATGGCAGCAAAGGATTAGCACAGCAATTGAGAGAAACCTCAAGCTGGCGCTTTCAGAGCTTAAGAGAGTGAGCTCATACCTAAGGCTTCCATCCAGCGTGGAGGAGGAGAGCGCGAGGATATACACCCTTGCAGTGCAGAAAGGCTTGGTGAGGGGAAGGAGCATGGAGTCTGTTGTCGCAGGAGCTTTGTACGCTGCCTGCAGGAGGCATGACGTTCCCAGGACTCTTGACGAGCTCGCAGACGCCTCTAACATTGAGAAGAAAGAGATAGGAAGGACCTACAGGTTCATCACCAGGGAGCTGGGCATCAAGATCCTTCCAAGCAACCCTGCGGATTACATACCAAGGTTTGCTTCAAGCCTAAAGCTATCTGCAGAGACCCAGAGCAAGGCAGTTGAGATAATCGAGTCAGCACAGCACATTGAGCTGACCTCAGGCAGAGGGCCTACTGGAATCGCAGCAGCAGCCTTGTACGTGGCAGCCCTTATCAACGGCGAGAAAAGGACCCAGAGGGAAGTAGCTGATGTTGCAGGAGTGACTGAGGTCACCATAAGAAACCGCTACAAGGAGCTTCTTGACGAGCTGAAGCTTGAGAAGGAAATCAAGAAAGTCAAGAAGAAGAGAAAGGACTGACTAGGCTTTTCTTTTCAATCATCTTCTTTTTTGAAGCGCATAATTTAAATGCAGGGCTATTTTTCCTATTCTCATGAAAATACTATTGACTGGCACAGGAGGCTTTATTGGCCAGAGCCTAAAAAGGAAGCTGGAGGAGCATTTCAGCGGCGAGGAGATAGTTTCTCTCAAGAGGCAAAGGTCGCTAGGGAAAGGAGAGCACACAGTCGATTATTCTGATATTCAAACCATGGCTGACTGCGAGGCTTGCAAGGGAGTTGACCTAGCATTCCATATAGCAGGCATCACCAAGGGAGTGAGCTTCAGGGAGTTCTACAATGCCAATGTTGTGCCTACAGAGAACTTGCTGGCTGCCTTGGAGCGCAAGAGCCCTAGCCTGAAGCGATTCGTATTTATTTCCTCGCATGCAGCAGCAGGGCCTTCCCAGAGCAGGCAGCATTACAAGGCTGAAAGCGAAGAGGATAATCCTATTGAATACTATGGGGAGAGCAAGTGGCTGGCAGAGCAAGTGGTCAAGGCACGCAACAGATCACTGCCCTTCACTATTATCAGGCCTAGCAGCGTTTACGGCCCTGGTGATGCTGACTTCCTCAACATCTTCAGGATGGCGAAGTCAGGCATCAATCTTTACAGCGGTAACAAGGACAAGTACACCTCAATCATCTATATTGATGACTTGGTCGAGGGCATGATTGGTTCATCACTCTCCCCGAATGCCATATCCGACACTTATTTTCTTTGCAATGATGAGCCAGTCTCATGGAAACAACTGCATGAAACCATCTTCAGAATAATGGATAAAGAGCCCAAAAGCATCAGCATTCCTTTCCCAGCTGTCAAAGCCCTTTCCTACCTTGGTGATGCCTATGCTCACATATCCGGCAAGTGCTCATTGCTTAATGTGCAGAAGATCAAGCTCTCAGAGCCAGATTTCTGGATAGCCAGCAACCAGAAGGCGAAGAAGGACCTGGGCTACAGCTCCAAGATAAGGCTCGAGGATGGCGTGCGCTCTACTCATGAGCATTATCTTAGAAACAAGCAGTTGTGAGCATCATCTTATCTTATATAATTCTGTTAAGGCAGCCCATCCTGAACCCATCACATTGGGCGCGTTATCATATCCCTTGCCATATTTCACAGCCATCTCAAGGAAGAATTTAGCATGGAAGAATGCTTCCAGGAAAGGGCGGCAGGTCTTTTCCCAGGTCTCGTTATGGTCTGTATCAAAGCTTATACCAGGAGCTCCCTGCTTCACGATATTATTGAACCATTCGTTGGGAATCTTTTTCGGATCATGAGGGGAGATGCTCTCAAGCGCAGAATACATCTTCTTGGTATTTTCTTGGACCCAAAAAACCTTATATGACCAGTGATAAAACCTATACACCATGTCCTCATAAACCCAATGGCCAGAAACCTCTGCTAATAATTTCTCCAAAGTCGGAAGGCTTTCCTTTATATTCTTAAGAAGCTTATCGTGCCTTGACTTGTATTCCTCAAATGAATACCGCTGAGTCATGCCCAAAGCTAACTTGAAGTCATATAAAAAACTTCTTGTCTATCTTGTCATTTCTGAACTCAACCCCTTCCTCCTTCAGCATCGCAACCTTCTCGTTTATTTTCTTACCAGCAACCTCTCCTCCAAACCCTCCGATGGTCCCATCAGCCTTGACTACTCGATGGCAAGGAACCATAGGAGCAAAAGGGTTCACTCGCAAGGCCCGGCCCACAGCCCTTGGGCTGCTGTTTAGCTTCTTTGCAATGGCAGAATAGGATGTGACCTTACCTTTGGGTATTTGACTTGTCATCTCGTAGACTTTTTGCTGGAATTGTGTGGCTAGTGCCATCGCCTCCAGGGGTTTTCTTGTCTCCTGCTTCATCAGCATAAAAAGAATCACGGGGATTATAAAAAACTATTGGCGGCTTGCGATGGCTCTTCTTGTCCTCCATCCTTATAACTTCTCCTCGCAAGTCCCCATTGCTATAGACATCAACCACTACAAAATGATGGTCGCTGGTGTAGTTATCCATCCTCCATTTTCCGATGTTAATTCCATTGGGCTGCCCTCCTCCTCCGGATATTAGGTATGTAGTCGATCCACTGGTCATCTCAGCAAGCACATGGTGGTGGCCAAAAGCTGCCAGCTTGACCTCGTATTTCCTGAGCAGCTCATTGAACTTTTCCTGGTTATGAAGTTTCTTTGTAAGCTTGAATAGCAGTGAGCTGGTGTGTTGCTTAAAGGGCTTCTTTGGAGGCACATGGGCAAACACCATCTTGACCTCTGGCTCTTGGTCATCCAAGAGATTTTCTAGCCAGCTAAGCTGCTGGTTTGTGAAGCCGTTATAACCTTTCTTCTCTAGCCTGTTCCTTGCATTCGCAAGGATGATAAGCCTGGCATTGGCATAGTCAAAATGGGTGTCAAAATCTCCTATCACTTGTGGAAAAAGGTATTTCCCCTCATGCCTTAGGTCGTGGTTGCCTGCTACATGTATCATCGGTATATTGAATTTCCTGAGAACATCCAAGTAGGTCTGGTATTCTTTCCTTGTCCCCTCATCTACAAAGTCTCCGTTATGAATAGTGAACGAGATTCCTGGCTCACCTGCTGTTATCAGTTCTGCATTTAAAGATTGTATCTGCGTAAGCAGCTTCCTATAGCGGCCATGGTCCTTTTCCTCACTGTCACTTATTATGGCAAACCTGAAGTAATCTTGGTTAACAGGAGGCTCTATTGTGCTTAATGCAGACTCATTGTACCTCAGCGGCGCCCTTGCAGGAGCTGCATCTGAGTTAAGCCTAGGATAGGTTGATAAGTCTATGTGTGGCTTGTTCCACTTGGCTATGAGATTGTCTAGAGAGCCAGGTGATTCCTGCTCATATTTTTGAGCAATAGCAGCACTATCTTTCTTGGAGCTTTCTTCTCCTCGAGCGTTCTGGGCATAAGATTTAGCCTGGCCATGGGCATTCAATCCAAGGCTCATGGCAAGAACAATTGGGAGAATCCCTTTTTTCCCTTTTTGCGCTATTTTCTGCATCAGCATCTTATAGTGTTAATGCTCGATATAAATTATTAATTTATGCTATGTACTTTCCATATCACCTATGGTTTTACATAGCAGTTCATAATCCTCAAGCTAATCATTTATAAAATTTTTGAAAAAGAAAAAAGAAAAACAGAGGGGTGTGTAATCTAAGTACGGAACTGGCTTATTTGAGCCCGTCCCATTCACGCTCTGCCTTGGCAAACCTCTCGGGCGTACCTGTGTCATACCATTGGCCTGAGAACACATATCCCAGTAGCTTGTCGTTCATTGCAAGCCTTGGGAAGACATCATTCTCTATCTTGCAAAACCCTTCTGGCACCATCTTAACCACTTCTGGCTCCATTATATACAGCCCTGCGCTTATGAGCTTGCTAGGTGCGTTCTGCTTGCTAGGCTTCTCTATGAAAGCCCTTATCTTATGGCCGTTCATCACTGCCACTCCATAGGCAGATGGGTCTTCTACAGTGGTTAGCGCGAGTGTTGCTGCCCCTTTGTTCTTGCGGTGGAACATGAACATGTCCTCAAGGTCTATGTCCTTGAGCTCGTCCCCGTTCATAAGTATGAAGGTGTCATTTATCTGGTCCTTTATCAGGTTAAGCGGGCCTCCTGTGCCCATGGGTGTCTCTTCCTTCACATAGCTGATGTTCACTCCGAACTGGCTCCCATCGCCAAAGTACTCACTTATATGCTCGCCCCTATAGCCTATGCTCAGCACTATGTCCTTGATGCCGTGCCTTTTGAGCAGCTCTATATTGTGCTCTAGTATGGGCTTGTTGTTTATCCTCAGCATTGGCTTTGGAAGCAGGTCTGTCATGGGCTTCATCCTTGTGCCCTTTCCTCCTGCGAGTATGATGGCTTTTGATGGCTTGTTGTTGCCGAAGGCCTTGGTCAGCAGCAGCTCTACTGCGTGGCTCCTGTTCTTGACGTCTGCGCCGTTGACACTGCCGTCTACCTTCTCAAGAATATCCTTTTCTATGGTTAGTGTGACTCTTTCCTTCATATTCAACCCCCTCGTGAAAATACTATCCCTAAGAAAATGCTTTCCAGTATTTAAATATTATGTATTTATATGATAAAGTATGATGCAGTACAATAATATTTAAATAGTAGTGATTATATACTGGCAAATATAGCCGAATAAAATTGGGTTTTTATTGTAAAATATCCGTTCGGTTAAAAGGGGGTGGTTATCAGTGGAAGAAGAAGAATACATTGACCCCCAGGCAGTAGACCTTGGAGACATCGAGGGCAAAGACCCTGCGAGGGCAAGGTTCATTAGGGGGTATTTGAAAGCAACTATCTGAAAAGATATGAAGAGGTGAGAGATAGGGGGATTTATTATCGGTTTCATACCGAATTTTGTTCTAGCCATATTTGTTTGCTTCTAGAAAATGCTGAGCTGCTGCAACAACCCTGACTTCTATGACGTCGCCAAGTTTCAGCTTCTTATGATCCTGCCTGCCCTTTTGCCCTTGCCTGCTTTTCACCACAACAGGCTTGTAATAGTCATTCCTTCCGACAAAAGAGATATTCTTGACAATGGTTTTGCCAATTTCATCAATGATAATATTGCCTTGCCAGCCAAGCCACTCCCTGTTATCGGCAATCCGCGCTTGCAACTCCATTAGCCTCTTTGACCTGGGCTTGATAACCTTGGTGGGAAGCTTTTGCATCTTGTCAGCAGGAGTGCCTGAGCGAGGTGAATATTTAGTGATGTTAACCACAGGAATCCTGAGCCTTTCCATGAGCTTGTAAGTCATCTCAAAGTCAGCCTCGGTTTCCCCAGGGAAGCCGCAAATAATATCTGTAGCTAAGGTTATCATTGGAATCTCTTTTCTCAAGCGCTTGGCAATCTTGACAAAGTCCTCCACAACATACTTCCTTTTCATCAACTTAAGTATTCGGTTGCTTCCGCTCTGAACAGGCAAATGGGCGAACTTGAAAACTTTAGGATTCTTAAGTATGCTAATGTAATCATCAATGAACTCTAACATGTGATTAGGGTTGATCATGCCGACACGAATTCTGTAATCACCCTCAACTACGAGAAGCTCCTTCAGCAGAGTAGGCAGGCTAGAGCCGATGTCCTTGCCATAAGCTCCGCAGTCTTGGCTGGTAAGCCAAACCTCCTTGACGCCGTCAGCCACAGCGCTTTCTAGTTGCTGCTTAATGGCTTTGGCATCATAGCTCAAGAGCTTGCCTCGCGCAAGCCTGGTCTTGCAATAGGTGCACTCGCCAAGGCAGCCAGAGCATAATGGGATTATCTCAACCACAGGATTCTTTCTCACCTTAGGAAGATTGAGCCTGGGGTTGTTGCTGAACTCAAGCATCCTGACAACATTTCCTCTGGAAGCTTGATCAACAACATAAGCAATGCTAGAAAGATTTCTTACACCTACAACAGAAACTGTTCTGAGCAATTCATTGCCAGGCTCTGCCTGGGGGACGCAGCCAGCGACCACAACCATTTTTTTCATCGCAAGAACTTTTGCCAGCTCTGAGAAGAACCTTTTCTCAGGATTATCCTTGACAGTGCAGGTGTTGAAAAGCACTAGCTCTGCTTCCTTGACATCGTTGACTAGCTTGTGGCCTGCTTTCACAAGCAACCCTGCCATTACTTCACTGTCAGACTGATTTAAGGTGCAGCCGAAAGTGCGGATGAATACCTTCATGGAAAGCTAGAGCAATGGATTATTATTAAAGCTTTTTCCCAATATCAATATTTTCTCAATATCAAGATATAGCTAAACACCATTTTAGTTTTGTAACCACTAATAAGTTAATAAATAACAAAAAATTTATAAATGCCATCGGCAACCACATTAACATGGATGAAGACAAAGCAGCTAGGACTCTGGAATACATAATACCTATAGAAGGTAAAACTTTCGAGCTAAGCAACCTTAACCCTGGCTACTTGCCTGATGATAAATACGAGTCTGCGAGGGAATGCCTCGTCAGGGCCTGCCACGACATATACATCGACTATACTCTAGGCGGCAAGAGAGGATTATTGATGATAATTAGGGATGCAGAGCCAGCCAAAGGCATGCTATGGCCTATCGGCGGCGGCATGAAAAGAGGCATGCACACCGAAGAATCATTGAAGCTTCTCACAAAAAAAGAATGCAACCTGGACTTGAGCAAGATAGAAGAGCTTGGAGGGGCAAGGATATTCTGCGCGACCAACCTTTACGCTAATAATATAGTGGGCGCTGATGAATGGGGGGTTAATTTTTATGCCCAAGGACATGGAAAGCTAACTCTTGACAACTTGCATAAGGAGCCAAGGGTAGTGACTCCTGAAGAATTCTATAATGGGCTAAAGGAACAGCTTCACCCCTATGTTCAGCACTTCATGGCTAAAGCCTTCGAGGCATACAAAAGGAACAAATAAGCAGCCCCCATTCAGTTCTTGGTATTTTTAGCAAATTATTTAAAATCCAGAGCATACTGAATGTATTAGGAGAAAAGAGGAGAGGAAAGAGAAAATAAAGAGAGTGAATAAGAGGAGGAACATTCTATGGCCGATGAAGCAATAGGCTTGCCGCCAGAGCTTACCAAGTTCGACCCTGAGAACATGCGAGGGGCAATACTTGAAGTGCCATCCCATGTTGAGCAAGGCTACAGGATGCCAGACTCGCTGGACCTAAGGAAGATGGATGGCAAGTTCAGTGCTGTGCTCATCGCAGGCATGGGAGGCTCATCCATTGCAGGGCTTCTTCTCAAAAGTTACCTTGAAGATGAATGCATAAGGCTTGACGTGATACAAGACTATGTGCTTCCCAAGTGGGCAGACAATAAGACCCTGCTCATAGCATGCTCCTATTCTGGCAATACAGAAGAGACCTTGAGCGTGTTTAAAGAGGCAAGGAGGGCTGAGTGCAGCATAGTAGCAGTCACAACAGGAGGCAAGCTAGAGGAATACACCAGGATATCCAAGATACCAACCATGCTTTTGCAGGCAGGTTACCAGCCAAGGGCTGCCATGACAGTTCAGTTCTTTGCAATGCTAAGGGTGCTTGAAAGGCTAAAGCTAATCCCAAGCAAGGCAGCAGAAGTTCTGAAGCTAAAAGAAGACCTGAAGAACCAATTGCAGAGCCTGGAAAAGAACGCTATGATACTTTCAGATAAGCTACTCTCAAAGACTCCCATAATATACACCAGCAGGCGGTTCGGCACAGTAGGCTACAGGTGGAAGTGCCAGTTCAATGAGAACAGCAAGGTGATGTCCTATAACAATGTCTTCCCAGAGCTAAACCACAACGAGGTAGAAGGCTATGCCAACACCAGGGGAAACTACCATGCTATAATATTGCGCTTCAGCGAGGACCACAGACGCGTGCAGAGGAGGATGAGCCTTACCAAGGAAATCATGCTAAGGAAAGGCATCAGCGCCACAGAGATAGGCATAACAGGCCCGTCATTGCTTAGCAAATTGTTCTCAGCCATACTCCTAGGGGACCTCACCAGCTATTACCTGGCATTAAGGATAGGAATGAACCCTAGCAAGGTAGAGCTTATAGAGGGCTTCAAGAAAGACCTTGGGCCATATGTCGCCTAAGAAATGGAATGATTCCCTAAGTTTAACCAAAAGCTTTATATAGTTGCGAATAAAACGAAATGTTAAAAATTCGGCAATAATGCTATAACAAACCCTGGTTCAAGGGAGGAATAAGGAGGGTCAAAATGAAGCTTTTTTCATTTAAGAAAACCAAGAAGACTTCTTACGACGATGAGGATCATCTCAAGGCAGAGGACGAATATGTGGAGCTGAACACAGAAGGCGAGAAGGGTAGGAGCTCAAGGATTATTGTCAGGCCTTTTGTGATGCAGGACTTCTCAGACATCAAGCCAGTGCTTGACGTGCTAAGGGAAGGCTACACCATCGCGCTAGTCAATATCAGGCCGCTCAAGGAAAAGGACTTGGTAGAGCTCAAGAGGGCTGTGAACAAGCTCAAGAAGACCTGCGACGCCATCGAAGGGGACATTGCAGGATTCGGGGACGACTACATAGTAATCACCCCAAGCTTTGCAAGCATCTACAGGTCAAAGGCAACCAACCCGCTCAAGGACACAGGCGGGGCTGACGACGACGCAGACATGTAAATTATTTCATCTTTAATTTATCTTTATCTTGTTTCTCAATTTATACTAGCATAGTTAATGCTATCAAAGAAATTGTCAATAGCAGCCTTAGCCTCATCAATCGTGAAGTAGTCCATTACCTTGATTTTTTGGCAACCGCGTATCATGGCTGAAAGCTTCTTACCATTGCCTGGCCTGTAAAGGCAAAGGATATTCTTATCAGCATCTGAAGCCTTAGCAAGCTCATAGCCTACTCCGTGGCTCGGCGTTGTGACCTCGCCTACCACAACATCTGATGACAAGAGCCATTCAAGATCCCTGTCATGAATGAAACTATCTTTAGCATGCTTAAGCTCCCCTTCTGGCCCGACCTTTTTGTCACCGATAATTTCTGTGAGGACCTCACCATAGTTCTTCAGGTGAGATATTATCTGGCCATACCATTCCACGTCATCGCGCCCACCGCATATTGAGCCGCAAAAATATATTTTCATTGCAAAGTGAAAAATAAATGGTCATATATAAAGTTTGCTGAGACGAATAGATTAATCTAGCCGCGCCTATCAACGAATATGATTAAGTTTATATTACCAACCTGCTTTCTCCGCTTCCATACCAAGCTACATAACCCTAAAGATAGATGAGGACTCATTAGAAGACCATGTTAAGAGGATTTGCAGGAGCAACCTCAAGAGGCCAGCCAAGATATGCACCCAATGCCCAATCCTCGGGCCTGTGATTGACATAATGGAAGCCTACGAGTGGAAGTACAACAAGGATGCGATGCAGAAGCCCATTGCTGATTATTACAATAACCTCCCTTACAAGAAAAAAAAATGAGATGATTTTTGCAAAACAATTTTTGTAAAAACAAGCAGACTAAAAAAACAAATAGCTTTAAAAACTCTCAATCAGCATTTTAAAAAGTTTTCTATGGACCAAAACAATATTTGCAAACTACTAGTTTGAATAACCATAAAGTATAAAAAGCAAGTTTCCAATAAAAAGAGTGATGGCAAAGAAACCGACGAAAGGAAAAAGCAAGGAAAAGAGCCCTGGGAAAGCAAATCCGAAGCAGCGCGAGCAGGCAAATCCAAAGCAGCCAGAGAAAAAAGAAGAGAGTGAGCAGGCAAAAGAGACTGTTGGCAATTCAGGAGCAGGAGATGCAAGCGCAGAGGGCGCCCCATCCATAATCAATGGGGAGCAGTGCCCTTTCTGCAACAACAAGACCTTGACCTTGATGGAGAGCAATACTGATGTGCCTTTCTTCGGTAAGACTTACCTATTCTCTATGAACTGCTCTAGCTGCGGCTACCACAAGGCAGACGTAGAGGCAGAGGAGGCAAGGGAGCCTTGCAAGTACACGCTTGAGATTGATTCTGAGGCTGACATGAAGATAAGGGTTGTGAAGTCTTCAAACGCCACTGTAAAGATTCCCCATGTAGGCAGCATTGAGCCTGGGGAGGCTGCCAATGGCTACATCACCAATGTGGAAGGCATATTGCAGAGGATGAAGAAGATGATAGAGGTTGTGCGA
>JAFGRK010000003.1 GCA_016935175.1 Candidatus Woesearchaeota archaeon
ACTTAATGAGCTCACATCCTCATACGCAGGAGCCATTGGCTGGGCCCAGTTCATACCTTCATCATTGAACAGGCTGTTCATCGGCAAGAACATGGATTTCAATGCAGACCCTTTTGACATGGAAGACTGCATACACTCAGTGGCTTACTACCTCAATAGGAGCGGCTGGGACCCAAGAAGGGAAAAAAACATTTATGAAGGCTCCAGGAACTGGAAAGCCTTGCTAGCTTACAACAAATCCTCAGTGTATGTGAAAGCTGTGCTTGAGCTGTCAAGAAGCCTAGATAATTATATCAGATCTGCTGCTGCCAGCGCCAAGCCTAGCCCAGAGCCTGATTTTTAGCGTTGGTGCAAAAAATTTAAAAGCCACTGCCTGTTCGTTTCTTAAGTGGGGTGATTAGTTATGACCGAAGTCCTTTATTTGCTTGACTGCTACTTAAAAGAGTTCGAGGCGACTGTTGAGAGTGTCAAGGATGACAAGTATGTTGTGCTTGACAAGACAGCTTTTTATCCTAATGCAGGAGGTCAACCCTATGACACGGGCAAGCTCGTGAGGTTAAGTGACAATGCCGAATTCTCAATTGTGTTTGTCGCCAAGTTTGGAGATGTGATAAGCCATGAATTTACTCCTGCAGGCCTGCAGGCTGGTGACCAAGTCAAAGGCATAATTGAATGGGATAGAAGATATAGGCATATGCGCATGCACACAGCAGCCCATGTCATTGCTAATGTTATTGAGAAGGAAGCAGGAGCTCTTATAACAGGCAACCAGCTTGGCCTTGACAAGTCAAGGATTGACTTTAGCCTGGATAACTTTGACAGGGAGAAGTTCAAGGAGTACGAGGAGAAAGCTAATCAGATAATCAAGGAGAACCGCAAGGTCAACTTGTCTATTGTCAGCCGAGAGGAGGCTGAGCAAAGCCTAAAAAAGCTTACAACCCTCGCAAAAGGCTTTCCTCCAGAAATAAAGCAAGTCAGGCTTGTGGAGATTGAGAACTTCACTATCGAGGGCTGCGGAGGCACTCATCTTGCCAGCACTGGAGAGATAAAAGGAGTGAGAATAATCAATCTTGAGAACAAGGGCAAGAATAATCGAAGGATGTATTATGAGCTGGTGGACTGAACTGGTGAACTAATCCGATTTCTTGTCTGTCCCGTGCTTTTGCCTGTACATGAGCTTATCTGACCTGTCAATAATATCGTCCATTGGCTCTGTGCTAGTGTGGGCTCTTAGCTCATAGCCGCAAGATACTGACAATTCATACGATATAGGGTTACCCTTCTTGTCTTTACTCTCAATCCGATTGTGTTCGTTGTATTTTGCTATCTTGTCAGTTATCCTGTCAATTACTGATTTGCCAGTGCTTCCATCTGCATTTGATAAAAGGATTACAAACTCATCCCCTCCCCATCTGATTACATAATCTATGCTCTTAACTGAGGACTCCATTATCCTTGCCAAGTCTCTCATGACTCTATCTCCTTCTTTGTGGCCAAAATTGTCATTGAGGTACTTGAGCTTGTTCATATCAATGAAAACTATACCTATGCCCTCCTCTTTCTGAGATGATCTCCCCACAATGTCCGCAATGTTTCGATTATAGAAATTAGCATTATACAAACCTGTCTTGCCATCCCTTACAGATTGCTCCCTAAGAACGTTATTCTCATCTTCGAGAAAGTTATTCCTCTGCTCAAGCTCAGCGACTCTCTTTTCAAGTGCCTCGTACGGCGGTTTAGATTCGTCTTTAGGTTTCATTTTGATTAGATGAAGCATTAATGTGCTTTCTTCTTTATAAATCTTTCGTTTTTGTAGCCATCAATAAGTAGTAACATAAGTATTTCGGCACAAAATTTATAAACAGGCACAACAATCTAAAGGGCACAATGACACGAGTTGATTGTCTTCATAGGTAGTGAACAAGTTCTAGATAGTTACTTTTATAAACAAAACAAATCTCTTGGTGATTATATTCATTGTGAGAAAAGATTTGAAGGAAGTAGTTCGGAGGATTTCGAGCAAAGCGAGAACATCCTCCTTAAGTTTTTCCCTCAAGGCTTTTCTAAAGGCTTGGCGGCTTTGGTGTAACCTGGTTAGCATAAAAGACTGTGGAAGCAAAAGCAAGGCTTTTGGCCCTGCAGGAAACCTGCAGATATCTTTTGGTCCGGGTTCAAATCCCGGGAGCCGCCCTATTTTTTGTTTTTCTAACAACAAATTATATAAAGAATTATGAACAAGGTGATTGCTATGCAGCTTGAAAACTCAAAAGGGACCCGGGATATACCTCCTGAGGATAAGATTGTAAGGAATTACATAATCAGCAGGCTAGTCGAAGTGTTTGAGCGCTACGGCTACTCTCCGCTTGAGACCCCTATAATCGAGAAATATGAGCTCTTGGCTGCCAAAGGAGGAGCTGGTGATGAATCTGATGCGATGAAAGAGATTTTCACCCTCACAGACCAAGGCCAAAGAAAGCTAGGGCTTAAGTTTGAGCAGACCTTATCATTTGCTAGGTTCATCGGCATGAACCCTACCCTTAAGATGCCTTTCAAGCGCTATGAGATAGGGCCTGTGTTCAGGGATGGCCCTATAAAACTGGGCAGATACAGGCAGTTCTGGCAATGCGACGTGGATGTGGTAGGCTGCGAAGACATGGTAGTTGATGCAGAAATCCTGTTGCTCTCGCTTGACGCCTTCAAGAGCATGGGGCTTGATGCTTATCTTGAAGTCAATAACAGGAAAATCCTCAAGGGAATCATTGAGTTCGCAGGAATCAAGCCTGAGCTAGCAGACTCAGTCATAATATCCATTGACAAGCTTGGCAAGATAGGCGCAGATGGAGTAAGAAAGGAGCTAGAGGAGAAAAGCATACCTGATGACCAGACTGCAAAGTTGCTCTCTGCTTTCAGCATCTCGGGAAGCTTTGAGGAAAAGATAAGCACTCTAAAAGGCATAATCAAAGGCAAGATAGGAGTTGAAGGTATTGAGGAGATTGAGCAGGTCTTCAGCTATCTTTCAGAAGAACAGAAGAAGAGCATCAATTTCAATGTCTCACTTGCAAGAGGTCTGGGCTATTACACAGGCACAATATTTGAGGGATTTGTGAGAAACAGCCAGGTCACCAGCTCAGTCTGCGGAGGAGGAAGGTATGACAGCATGATTCCTGCTCTCCTAGAATCAAAAAAAGAATATCCTTGCATAGGCATAAGCTTTGGGCTTGATGTAATAAGTGATGTGCTTAAGCTTTCAGGCAAGGAGTTTGGCAAGACTGTCACCCAAGCATTTGTGATTCCCATCAAGGCAAGAAAACAAGCCTTCAGCATCTGCCAGGAGCTAAGAAAAGCAGGCATAAATGCTGACATGGATTTCTTAGAGCGAGGCATAAGCAAGAACCTATCCTATGCCAACAGCATGGGCATACCATTTGCCATCATCGTAGGAGATAAGGAGCTAAAGGAAAATAAAGTCAAGCTTAGGGACATGAAGAGTGGTACAGAAGAGATGCTACCATTAGATGATACGATAACTAAAATTAATGGGGATTATGTAAACGAACCTAATGGGAAATGATACCTAAAATAAAGGATTATGAGAGGATTGTAGGCAAGAAAGTCATAAATAATCTTCGTAGCAGTGCTGAGCCCCTGAAGGGCAAGCACGTGGTTCATATAAACGCCACCTCTATGGGTGGGGGAGTGGCAGAGATCCTGAACACACTGGTCTTCTTGATGAATGATGTCGGCATTGACACTGGCTGGAGGACCATCGTGGGCAGCCATTCCTTCTTTAAGATCACTAAAGGGATACATAACTCCTTGCAGGGCTCCAGGTGGAAGATGACTGAAGCCAGAAAGAGGACTTATCTTGAGTACTGCAAGAGGAATAGCATCATCAACCATATAGCTGACCATGACATCGTGGTCATCCACGACCCTCAGCCCCTGGGCATGATAAAGGATTATGAGAAAAAAGCCCATTGGCTCTGGAGATGCCATATTGACATCTCTTATCCTAACAAGGAAACCCTCGGGTTCTTGCTTCCTTTCATACAAAAATATGATGGGGCCATCATCTCTGCAGAGAAGTTCAGGATTAACAACCTAGAAAAGCCCCAGTTTATCATACATCCAAGCATCGACCCATTGTCAGTTAAGAACAGAAAGCTAAGCCATGAAAAAGCCAGGAAGCTCTTGTCCAGGAAAGGAATTGACCTTGACAAGCCAATAATAACCCAGATATCCCGCTTTGACCCTTGGAAAGACCCTTTTGGGGTGATAAGGATGTACAGGAAAATCAAAGAGAAGCATGACTGCAACCTAGTGCTAATGGGAGACATGGCGAGTGATGATCCCCAAGGCCCACTGATATATTTCAAGGTGAAGCAGAAAAGCGAAAGGATTCCAGGGATCCAGATAATCACTGAGAAGAATGACTTATTAGTCAATGCCCTTCAGCAGGAGTCAGCCTTGGTATTCCAGAATTCTATACGTGAAGGCTTTGCCCTGACAGTTTCTGAATCATTATGGAAGCGCACGCCAGTGCTAGGGACTAATGTCGGAGGCATCCCATTGCAGATAAGAGATGGAGTGAATGGGTTTGTAATGAAGAACGAGGCTGATGGGGCTAAGAAAGCATTGCGCATATTGCAGGACCCTGATCTAAGGGCTAGGATGGGAAATGCAGGGCACGAGCATGTTAAGAAAAACTTCCTGATAACCAGGCACCTGCAGGACTACATTGACTTATTCAACGGGCTGTACACTAATTAAAGCTTTTAATAGATAAGATTAAGAGGCACATCATTAATGCCTTATCATGGACAGCTTAATATTATGGTTAAGCCCTTTCAGGCTTGGAAGCCTAATCTTCCTTTGCTCCGGAGAAGCCTTAGCCAACAATTTCTTAAGCTTATCAGGATGATCAGTTATTATCCCATCCACTCCGTAGCGTATCATCTTTTTCATCAATGCAGGCGTGTTCACCACCCAAACATTTACCTTGAAGCCTTGCTTGTGAAGGCGCCTTATGAACCCTTTGCTGACAAATGGATAGGACAGGTTCACATGGTTCGCCTTAAGGGCTTTGGCGTTCCTGATCACTAGCCATTGGGTCAGCCTGAAATTCATCCTTGCCAGCGCAGTCACCAATAAATCAAACTGCATGCTGTAAGAGTTAAAGAATATGTAGGCTATGCGCACAGAGGGCAGCTCATGCCTTATCATCCTCAAGGCATTGGTGCTCACAGATGAAACCAGGACTCGGTCCTGCATGTCATATTTTTTTATGAGCTCAGCCACAGGCCTTGCTGTCCACATGCTCTTAATTTCAATGTTAAGGTATGCTTCAGGGTCCTTGTTGGCTAATGGAAAAAGTTCTTCAAGAAAGGATATGGGCTGGTTTCTCTCCTTAGTCCTGCATTTCTTAAGCTCCTTAAGGCCTTTCCAAAGGATTCTTCCCTTGCAATTAGTAGTCCTATCGAGGGTCATGTCATGCATAACCACGACACGGTTATCCATTGATAGCCACACATCCACCTCGACGCTATCAACCCCTAGCTCAAGCGCTTTTTTCACAGAGAGCAGAGTATTCTCAGGATACTTGCCAGAAAATCCCCTGTGAGCAATCACTTCTACCATAATAAAACCTTTTGTAACCTAAAGCCCTTGGCAATCCTTGAGAATTCACCTGGTGACTTTAAAGCTTTCCACTAGCCTTTTCAGCTCAGAGGCTTTCTTGTCAGCCTCAAAATGCTTCCTCACAGGCTCAACTACCAGGTTGACGTACTTGGCAGCCATGCCCTTCAAGTCAGCAGGGTGAAGCTTTCCCTCTGCAAAAGCCTTTTCCAGCTCAGCATAGCTCTTGAAAGTGACATTTCCCCCGAACTTCTCAGGCCTCTCAACTTTCAGCTCATTGAACTTCTCGAACAGGATGTACTTGCAGTATTCCAGCACAGGGTTCTCATGAACCTGCTTTGCAGGGCAATAAGCCCCTGCCATCTTGCGCTTTATCTCTTCCTCTGTGTCAGTCATGAATATTGCGCTGTCAGGCTTTGACTTGCTCATCTTCATCTCAATAGCCTTATCCTTTGCATCCTTTGCATCATCTAATCCTGAGGAAGGAGGCAAAAGCCCCATGAGCATGTGATGGCTCACAATGACTGGCTTCCAGAAGCCGAGTGACTCTCCAATCTCCCTTGCCAGCACATTCACTTTCCTCTGGTCCATTCCTAGCTGGCAGATATCTGCCTTTAGGTAGAATATGTCTGCGCACTGCATGCAAGGATAGAGTATCTGAGAGGCTTGCATCACCTCATCATCAGCTCTGCCCATTATCTGGCCGCAGCGAATAATCCTCTTGACCGTCGCGCCCCTTGCCACTTGCATCACAATCTTCCAATAATTATCATCCTTCACAAGGTCACTAGCCCAGATGAACTCCACGTTGTTAAGATCCATACCGCAAGCCTTCCAAACCTCAATGAAGTACTTGCCCACAGTCTTAATCTTTTCCAAGTCCCCTCCCATCTTGTTATTGGCCCAGGCATGCCAGTCAGCCACAAACATCTTGAACTTGACACCTGCCTTGGCCATCTTGTTAATATTAATTGACCTGAGAACTGCTTGTGCTATGTGTATCTTGCCGCTAGGCTCAAACCCATCATAGGCTATGAGCTGCTTTTTCTCTGAGAGCAGCTTTTTCAGCTCTTCCTCTGTTATTATCTCCTCACCGACTTGCTTGACAAGATTAAGACGCTCATCTAAGCTTAGTTCTGCCATATGCCAGATGGTTTATTCTCGGCTTTTTATTGTTTTTGCTTTCAGCTCAAAGGAGGGGCACGCCTTTGCGTGCAAATTCCCGGTGCACTTCCTCTGGCCAGGCGCTTGACTGCACCTCTGCGATATGGGCTTTTTGCAATAGCGCCATGCAAAGCCTTGACTGACCTATTCCTCCGCCAATGGATAAGGGAATCTTTCCCTCAAGAACACCTTTGTGGAACTCCAGCTCTTTTCTTTGTTCAAGTCCCATCATCTCCAGCTGCCTCAGCAGGGCTTTCTTATCAACCCTTATGCCCATGGATGAGAGCTCAAGTGCTTTTTTCCTCTCAGGATGCCAGACCAAGATGTCGCCGTCAAGGCCAAAGGTTTCCTTACCACTTTCCCTGGCTGTTGGGGTTGACCAGTCATCATAATCAGCTGCCCTTAGGTCGTGGGGCTTGCCAGACTTCAATGGGTAGCCTATGCCAATTATGAAGACTGCGCCATGCTCCTTTGCTATCGTATCTTCTCTCTGCTTAGGGGTGAGCCCAGGGTATTTTTCCTCTAGCTCCTCAGAATGCACAAACATTATCTCCTTAGGAAGCCTTGGCTTCAGCTCTGGGAATTCTTTTGCCACAATGGCTTCGGTCTCAACTATGGCTGCGTAAATACTTCTTACTATCTGCTTCAAGAATTTAAGCGAGCGCTCTTCCTTGCTCATCACCCTCTCCCAATCCCACTGGTCAACATAAATGCTGTGTATGGGGCTTATGTCCTCGTCCTTCCTTATGGCATCCATGTCAGTGTAAAGCCCTGTGCCGTGCTTGAAGCTGTATTTTGACAGAGCATATCTTTTCCATTTGGCAAGGCTATGGACGACCTCTAATGGCTGCTCTGAGAACTTAGCCTTGAAGCTGACAGGGACCTGGGTACCTGCAAGGTCATCCTGTAAGCCTTTTCCAACCATTAGAAACCTAGGGGCAGATACTCTCAATAAGCATAATTTCTTAGCAAGCTTTCTCTCAAACACGTCCTTGACTAGCTTGATGGCTTTTTCTGTCTGGAAAAAGTCTAGCAAGGGCGAGTAGCCTGTTGGCAGTGCTTGCTTGGATAGCTGCTTTGTTATTTGAACTTTCATTTTAATCATCATCCTTTCATACATCGTTGCTTACTTGATTTGGTTCAGCCATTAGATGGCAAGCAATCTTTATATATTTATCCTGAAAAAACCGGTTAAAACAGCCAAAAATAGTAAAATTTATATACTTATTGGAACAATTGTTCCAATATGGCTTATGAAATGGACGAAAAGGACTTGAAAATCATCGAGATATTGAAAGAGCATTCAGAGTACACCACCAGGCAGATAGCAAAAAAGACCTTGCTGCCCACGACCACAATACATAACAGGATAAAAAAGCTCAAGGCAGAGGGGATAATCAAAAAATTCACAATTGAACCAGACTACTCCAAGATTGACAAAGGTTTCCTTGTCTATGTCCTGATATCAGCCAATATCAGCGTGCTAAAGGAAAAGAAGAAAACCCAATATGATATTGTCAAGGAACTAAGAAAGCTTTATTTCATAGAAAGAGCAGATGTTGTCTCAGGAGGCACTGACATAGTGGCTATTGTCCGGGTGAAAGATGTTGCTGAGTTTGACAAGGTGCTACTAGGCAAGATGCAGCTGCTTGACGGCATTGAGAAGACGCAGTCACTCATTGTGATACATTCTGAGTGAAAAGCACTAAAAAAAGTCGCGTGTGGGAGCCCGAAGGGCCCAACCCCACCCACAGCGACCATCGTGCAACCCATTCACACGCGTTCATGGTGTTGCACTAGGCGCTGGTCGCCGCGACTTTTTCACAAAAACACTATTCCAAAACAATAAAATTTAAAAACAAAGTCCTTAAGCTAACTGGAAAAACAATATAAAATCGTCGCGAGGAGGATTTTTATTAGCTTAACGCTAAAAAACATAAAAGTCAAAGATGGTAAGACTGGGAGAGCATTATTTAGTAGAGTTAGCGCGATGCGACTCTCGCGTATTATCTGATTCTGATAGTGTTGAGAATATCCTCCTTAGGGCTTGCAAGGAAGCCAATGCCCATCGCGTTGACCACAATTTCTATTCTATGCCTGATAAAAGTGTAAGCGGAGTCATAGTGATTGAGGAGTCTCACCTCTCAATCCACACTTTTCCTGAGCAGGAGTATGCTGTTGCTGACTTCTTCACCTGCAGCGATGCAGTGAATGAAGAGAAAGGAATAGCTTACCTGGCAGAGAAGCTAGGCTCAGGCAACTATGGCTTTAGCAGGCTGGAGCGAGGATTATTGCCATATCACGAGATTAAAATTCCCAAGGAAGCAAAAGCAGGGCCTGAAGTGGCAGATGCCCCGACAGCCCTTAGCCACGTAATACTAGATGCATGGGGCATTAACCCTGCAAAGCTTGGAAAAAAGGAAAAGATTGAAAAGCCTTTCTTAGAGGCTGTCAGAAGCAGCGGCCAGACCATCCTTTACCATAACTTCCATGATTTCCCAGTGAATGGCGCCAGCGGGTTTGTTCTTGGGGATAAGTTCCACGCAACTGTTCACGACTGGCCAGAGCATGGCTACACAGCAATTGACATAATGGCTCGTGAAGGCAAAGTTGACGCGAATAAGATCGTAAGCTCATTGCTTAGCCAACTCCAGCCAAGGTACAATATCAAGACATCTCTTGAGAGAGGCTCACTTTACAGCCCTGGCTACAACACTCACATAAATGCTTGGTAAGTGCTGGTTTTCTCCAGAAATAGCTTTCTAGACTAGAAAATATACTATCACTGGGACTAAAAGGCACCCCATGCTATGCACTCGCGGAATGCTTTTTACTGGCGATATCAATCCCACCCCCAAGCTTGCTATTAGCACCAGGAACCCTAGTGCCCCTGAGAAGAATATTATTAATCCTGTTATTAGGGCGATCACCCCTATAGCAAGGGCCTTGTAGTTGACTTTGGTAATTAGCTTGGAGAATCCTTTGCTGATAACCACTCCTAACACAAAGGCTATTCCCCCTGCAATCAGCGATGCAGCAAGGAATATAAGGATATGAGTGAGAGTGACGCTTCCTAGCATCTGCTGCACTACAATCACAGCCCCATTCCTGGCCTTGTCAAGAACAAGAAGCGCTAATAATGATAGCGAGAAGTTGACTGTGCTTATCGCTCCCATGAGTATGAGAAATCCGTGATCCCCTAGGTTCTTGGTGAACTGCAATGACAGCACTGCTGCTGTTGCTGCCCCTAATCCCGGGAACACTGCTGTCAAGAATCCTGAAGCCTGGCCTGAGATTAAGGCTTTTATTGTTCTTTTCTTGTCCAGGGGAGTCTCGCTGTCTGCTTTTTGTTCTGGCAAGCATTCTTTCCCATTAAGGCTTATAAGGAGAGTTGAGATGCCAAAGAGCCCTGATAGCATGGGAAACAATGGGTCCTTGAGGTTAGGCATGCTCAGCACGATGAGGCCTAGCACTCCTGACATGGAGAACACTATCAATGCCCATAGCTTATTCTTGTCCCGTAATATCATGAAGCCAGCCACTAAGAGCAATAAGTAGCCCATGTATTTTTCAATGAAAGGATAGCCATGCTTTACTATTGGCATTAGCAAAGGGAACAATATTATGCTCATCACTAATGCCCCTAGCGAACCTATGAGCGTCAGCTTGACTGCTGCGTGGCCATGGCCTTTTAGCAGGTAGCGGTGGCCTGGCAGGATGCTAAGAGCTGTGTCTGATGAGTCAGGCGCACCTAAGTATATGCTGGTTATTGGATCAATAAAGGTGTGCGTAGTACCCATGGCTATGATGAACACTGCAAGAGAAATCAGGGGAAAGTATTGCGAAAGAAAAGGAGTTGAGCTAAGAAGCAAGACACTCATCAGGTTTATATGTATACCAGGGGAAAGGCCTGTGAAGGTGCCGCATACTATTCCTGCCAATAGTGCAATGAGGATTTGTAATAGCATATTTGCATCTTTAGTGTTTTTTTAAGCAGGTCCTTTATATAATGCTATCAAGAATTTTCGGAAATAAAAAGTAAAAATCGTAATTTTTACAAGGACTTAAGGTGAATCAGTCCGTTGGCTCATTATCTTCCCAGGTTATTGATTCTAGGAGATTTTCCCTGTAATCCCATATCTCAAGGGTGAAGCTGTACCTGTCACCATCTTCTGTCTCTGTCAAGGACTTGGAGATGTTCAGGGTCTTGCTAAAGCTTTTTCCAGGGACAAGAGTGGGTATAGAGGTTGGCTGCTCAGGGTAGTTTATAATCCTGGGATCACCATCTGCTGAGTCAGGAGGGAAAGGACCGCTAGCCCCTCTGGCAAAGATATGGGCAGTTGCTCCGACTAAATCAGCGTATAGGCCATTAGTGATGTTAAAAGTCACCTGATCGACTCTTATTATGCCTGCATCATTCAATGAAGTCCTTGGCTTTAGTGATAATTCAAGCTCCCCTGAAAGCACTGGCTGAGCCTCCTTATTGCATTTGTTATCATAATAATAAGCGCCCTTGGTAGAGGTGCACTTCCCTCCACAGTCAATGTTAGTCTCGTCCTGGTTCTTGACACCATCATCGCATGTTGGAGTCACGCATTTCATGTTGTCCCTGCACCACCCTCCTGCGCAGTCAGCATTGACATTGCAAGCCTTGAACTCCTCGCACTTAGGGCATTTGCTCCCTCCGCAATCAATATCAGTCTCTCCAACATCTTTGATACCGTTAGTGCAAAGGTCTGCCTCTGCCGTTGCATTAACAGTCTGGTTTGCCTCTTCAACCCCTGATGCTATTGGCTCTGTTGTTTCAGCAGCATTGGGTTCGTCAGGAGTGCAATTTGACGCAGCATTCCATTTTATTATCAGAAGCACTGCCAAGGCTATTATTATTGTAAGGTAAATGCCGTGAAGCATCAATTTTTTCGGGTCAATAACAATCTCAATCCCTTCTGCCATAAAGATCACCTTTTATTTATTATGTTAAGAGCGTATAATGCCATTTTAGAGTATCACATATTTAAATGTTTCTTAGAAAAGAGAGATGCGTTTAAAATCTTCGCTTCGCTCAGCCAGCACCGAGCTACGGCTCGTTTATTTTATTACAAGGCTCCGTTCCCCAATCAAAAGAGCTTGCTCTTTTGGTGGTGCCAGAAATTTGGAATTTCTGAGCACCCGACTGGGGCGACCCCCAACTCCGCTAGCTTCTAGAATTTTTATGTGCCTTCGCTAATTGGTGCTGGAAATTTTAAACGCAAAACAACGAAAGAAACTCCTAGTCAACTTCAAACTCTTCTGCCAGCTCTCTCAGAAGCTTGTCTGTCTCAGAAATAGGCTTAGACTCTTTTTTTGGCGGGAGAGGCTCTGGCTGCTTCCTCCTAGGGCTGGTGCTGCTCATCCTGTCAAGGAGCTGCTGCTTATGCTCATCATCATGCAAGGCTCTCTTGTCATCCTTCTCCTCATGGGAAGCCTTGTGCACTGGCTTTTTTACTTTCCTCTCGTCGCTGCTGTCAGCAAACCTTATCCTTATCCAGCTTTTCTTCTCCTTCTTCTCCTCTTCCTTGATATCCTGCTTAGTGGCTTTCCTTACCTTTATGTCCAATTGCTCATCACTACGCTTACCCATCGCTGCTGTTGTTTTTAAAGGTTTTCCTTGCTTTGGCAGCTTGGCCTCAGCAAAGGCTTGCTTTTGTATCTGCTCCCTCTTGTGTATTAGCATCTTGATAGCTTCATCCCTGCAAAGCCTCAGCACTTCTTTCGGGTTCTTGTCTGCCTTCTCATAGATTGCCTTCAAGTCCTCGTCCTGGAAGGGGTAGGTGCCTTTTCCCCCAAAGGCCTGTATCCTGCGTATTAGCATCTCCTTAGTCTCTTCAAAGTTAAGCCTCCTAAGGGTTATACCCAGCTCGTCCTGCCCTATCTCCCCCAGCCTGCTCTTCTCATACTCTTTTGGCACGCTAGCCACCACTACCTGCAGCTTCAGCCCTTCTTTCCTTAAGCTCTTTATCAGCTCAAGGTTCTTCTCTGTCAGGTGATGGGCATTGTCTATTATCAGAGTAACTGATTTTTGTCCTAACTTCTTCTTAAGGAAATCCATTAAGTCAGAGCTCAGAAGCTTCTTATGGGGCTTGGAAAACATCCTCTCGCTCAGCGATAGCAAGGGAATAACCATCTTCTGAGGTATATTTATCTGCTCCTTGAAGACTCCTGCATTGATATAGACTGCATGTATCCTGTTGTATTTCTTGAGCCTGTCCTCAAGCCAGACAAGCAGAGTAGTCTTGCCAACACCTTCCTCGCCTACTATGGCTCCGAAGTGGTAGTTCTTGATGAAGAACCAGTTAAGCTTTTCCTTCTCATCCTTCCTGTCCACCAGGAAGTCGTTTATAGGCGCAAATATCTTGTCTGCAAAAGGATCTCCCCTGAAGCCTAATGCCTTGTCCCATTCAAGAACAAAATCACTCTTAGTGACCAATGTAACCTCGCACCCCCGTACGTTAAGGTTTGAGAGATAAAGGGATTTTATAAATGTTTTGGGTTGCGGGCCTGATTATGCTTTCAGAAAAGTGGCATTAATTTTTTGGCAGGCTTTTCCTTCTTTTCCCTCATCATCCCAAGCACTTTCTCGAACTTCAAAGCCTGCTCAACAGCATCCTCTAATGCATTATGGGTGTGCCTGATGGGAGGGTTGAGCTTCACAGAGCTAAGGTTAACATTAACATCTCCCATGAACCCACTGTAGACTGAGCTCATGTCCTCCCCGCTATGGCCAAATGGGTTCTTCTCCTGGCAGAAAGTGTCAAAATACCATGCTATGAACATGCCGTCAAAAACCACTGGCTTGGCAGCCAGCACAGGCCTGTATCCTTGTGTGTGCTGCAACACCCATTCCCTAAAATCATTCATGGCTCTTTTTGGCGTCTCTCCATGGTCGTCAAGCACTTGCAACACCCTGGCAGGGTTGAAGAACCTGCTTTTAGAGTCGTACTGCTTTTCTTTTTGCAAGGGCTCCAAGCATCTCAAGCCTTGGCAGGCGACTTTCATAGCCTCAGTGCTATAGTTGCGGCAGATAGGCTTTAGCTCCCTGTAGAACCGCTGGCTTACATCGCCTACAACACAAGCCCCTAATGAGAGCATGGAATAATTGCCAGGGGTAGAGCCTGAAGTCTCAATATCCGCGGATATGTATTTCTTTTGCATGAAAGAAAGGGAAGATGACAAGGTATATAAAAGTTACTTGGTGATGATGCTCTCAGCCACCAGCTCTTTCTCTCCGTTGTAGTCTTTTATCTCACCTATGATTTCTACCTTTTGGCCTTTGCTGAGGTTGATGCTGTCAAACACCACGACAGTGACTGTCTCTTCTTTTTTTATGTTGATGATTGAGAAATCTTCCTTGCTGGTAACCCTGTCTACTATGCCGCTTATCCTTATGGTTGTCTCTTCATCAAGCATTTTAGCCTCGCTTATGCTCACCTCTTCAAATTCCATAGTGCTCAGGATTATAGCCAAGGCTGCTAGGCCTATGATGCTTGTGCCTAATGCTATCTTCAGCAGGGTTGAGTCTTGCATGGGTTTTGCTTAGCTAAGCACTCATTTATTAAATGTGTAGAAGAAATTTCGGAGGATTTACGAAATTGTTCATGAAATTACCTTGGTCGGCAAAACATCCTCAAGCTCTGCCTTGACAATAGTATACACTCCTGTGTGCTCGTTCTCCATTTTCTTATCTGCTTCTATTATATTTATCTGCTTCTTGAAGAATGGCCCGTGTATCACAAGGCTTTCTGCCTCTCCACCCTCAAAGGCTACGTGTATGCCTACTTTGTCATGCAGCTTGACTAGCTTGTCAACATCTTTCTCTGTTAGCACTCTTCCTAGCCAGCTCTCATCAAGCCCAAGGGCAGCTATGCTTGACAGGATTATCTTGAGGTCGTTGCCTATCATCTCTCTGAAAAGGGTTTCTGGGTTTTCCCCCCATAAAGGGCTTATGCACTCAAGCTTGAGCTCATCACATATAGCTTGAATTCTCTCTTTCTGGTAGTTGGAGGCAAAAGCTCCTGTCACTATACCTTCAATCTTGAACTTAGCCTTGGCTTTTTTTATGGCTTTCTTCAGGTCCTTTAGCTCCTCTTCCTTTTCTCCCTCAGTCTCTTGCTGAAGAAGAGGCAGCCCCAAGGACTGGGCTTGCAGCTCAACAAGATGGATGTTAGGCGTGTGGAACATGTAGCTCTCCTTGTTCTTTGATATCATGGTTATCAGGCACACTACATCATCCTTTCGCATAGTCTTGTAAAGCGCATAAGTAGAATCTTTCCCTCCTGAGAACAACACTCCAAGCCTCATGCATATAAGGATAGTTAGAATAATTTAAAAATGTATTGAGTCAGCTAACCATCTCAACCTAATAGCTCAGTCAAACCCCTCTGCGCTGAGCCTTTTTTTCTTTTGGTTAGCATAACCTGCAACCATGGCAACAGAAATGATTATTATCATGATGCCGATGGTTGACAAGGCATTGCTGTCCTCAAGGCTTATGGCTGCAGGAGCACCTACTGTCGGGCCTAGTTCCTGGCATTCACCTGACAGGCAATTCTCAGCCACTGCAAAGCCAGTGACTCCTCCTCTCATGAAGAATATTCCGAGTATGGTGAATAATCCTAATAAAAGATAGTATGCCTTTAGATGATGTGCCTTCATAACAATACTTTTTAATGGCTGAGTATTTAAAGTTTTGTTTCCGCCATGACATCAGGGTAATCTTTATAAATGGCTTCTTACTCTCGTAATTAGTAAGGTGAGCAAACATTATGGTGAGTGAGAATAATTTTAAGACTACTGCTGACATCAAGGTTTCTAATAAGATTGTTGACCAGGTGATAGGCCAGGAAGAGGCTGTCAGGGTAATCAAGAAGGCCAGCAAGCAAAGAAGGCATGTCTTGCTGATAGGTGAGCCTGGCACTGGCAAGTCAATGCTTGGCATAGCTTTAGCTGAGCTTTTGCCCAAGGAGAAGCTGGCAGACATATTAGCCTTTCCCAACCCTAATGATGAGAACACACCGCTCATAAGGACTGTGCAAGGAGGCCAGGGGAGGGAAGTCGTGGCTAAGGCCAAGGTGCAGAACACCAAGCTCTTCAAGTTCTTAAGCCCAGTATCTATCCTGCTGATTGCGCTAAGCCTTTACTTTTCTTTCAGGTTCTATTATATGTGGCAGGCCAAGGAGATATCTGACATAGTATTCTCTGCCTCGATGATTGTGATGTCTTTCATGTTCCTGGGATTGATGTTTGTTTTTGCCCTTGGGAAGAGGATGATGCCTCAGAATTCCCAGAACGCAGTTCCTAAGCTGGTAGTGGATAATTTCAAGAAAGAGCACGCGCCTTTCCTTGACGCCACAGGGGCGCACGCAGGAGCCTTGCTTGGCGATGTTCTCCACGACCCTTTTCAGAGCGGAGGGCTTGGGACTCCTGCGCATGAAAGGATTGTGGCTGGAATGATCCATAAAGCCCACATGGGAGTTTTATTCATTGATGAGATAGCTACTTTGCAGCCCCACACCCAGCAAGAGCTCTTGACTTCCTTGCAAGAAGGCAAGTACTCCATCACCGGGCAGAGCGAGAGAAGCGCTGGCGCAATGGTCAGGACTGAGCCTGTGCCTTGCAGCTTCATACTGGTGGCTGCTGGCAACATGGAGACTATTAAGCACATGCACCCTGCCCTTAGGAGCAGGATCAGGGGCTATGGGTATGAGATTTACATGAAAGAGACCATGCCTGACACTCCTGAGAACAGGCATAAGATAGCAGTCTTTGTAGCCCAGGAAGTCAGCAAGGACAAGAAGATACCTCACTTCACCCGCGAAGCAGTGGATTACATTGTTGAGGAGGCCAGGAGAAGGGCTAATAGGAAAGCGCACTTAAGCCTTATATTCAGGGAGCTAGGGGGGATTGTGAGGGCTGCAGGAGACTTGGCTGTTGAGGAAGGAGCCAAGGTAGTGGAGAAAGAGCATATAATCAAGGCAAAAAAGGTTGCTAGAAGCTTGGAACAGCAGATTGCTGACAAGTACATTGAGCGAAAGAAAGAATACGACGTCATAGTCACCAGCGGCAAAAGAGTTGGAAGGGTTAATGGCTTGGCTGTGATTGGCAGCGGAAGCACTTACTCAGGAATAATATTGCCTATTGAGTCAGAGATCACTCCTGGAGGCAAGGAAAGGAATATCATAGCCACAGGAAAGCTTGGTGAGATTGCCAAGGAAGCAGTCACCAATGTGAGCGCCATTGTCAAGAGGTATTTTGGCGAGGATATCAAGAACAAGTATGACATCTATGTCCAGTTCCTGCAGACCTATGAAGGTGTTGAGGGCGACAGTGCCAGCATAGCAGTAGCCACAAGCATCATCTCTGCGCTTAAGAAAATCCCTATCAAGCAAGAAATAGCCATGACTGGAAGCCTTAGTGTCAGGGGAGAAGTATTGCCTGTCGGCGGTGTGAGCTCAAAGGTTGAGGCAGCTATTGACACCGGCATAAAGAAAGTGATTGTGCCCAAGAGCAACATGCAGGATATTGTGATTGACAAGAAGAAGCTTGAGAAGATAAAGCTGATACCTGTTGAGAACATAAGCGAAGTACTAAAGGAAGCCTTGGACTGGAAGGGAAAGCAGAAGATACTTGACATGATAACCAGGAGCAATGGGAAGAGGTAGATTTTTAGCTGGTTCTAAAGGTTATTTTTTATCAACAGTTTTTGCCCTGGATACCTTAGTCTTTGATGCAAAAACCACACAAATAAAACCCTAAATAAAAGAAATAGAAAAATAAGAACAGAGAAGAAACAAAAATAAAGAGAAAAGAAAAAAGAGAAAAAAAACGAAAAACAAAATAAAATAATTTGGCGGCTTAGCAGCCGCTATTGATCTCTCCAGGAGTGCCGTAGTCTCCCAGGCCGTAGCTCACAGCTGCATTGCACCAGTTGCCTCCATTATCATTTGATGCTGCATCGTGGCTTGATAGTCCTAGCTGAAGGCTGTAGCCAGCATTGTCCATGGAATCCCAGGGAGCAGTGCTGACATCGTAGCTTACCTGGTCTACCACTCCAGAGCTGCCATCCAGAAGGATTATTGAGTCTGCGGTGTTGCCAAGGGTGAAGCTTGAGTAGCCTACATCACAAGAAATGCCTCCGTTCACATTGCTGTCTGTGTTCTTGCACAGCACCACGTATTCTCCTGGAATTACTATCAGATCCTCAGAGAAGGTGTAGCTGTCTGTTCCTTCGTCCTGTATGCTCCAGCCATTGAGATTCACAGTGTCTTCTCCAGCATTGTACAGCTCTAGCCATTCTCCATAGGTGTCAGTCACAGCATTTGGGTTGTACATGAACTCAGTTATTATAACCTCACCTGATGTGATGCCAGTGCTGCTTCCCGCGCCAGAAACATCGTCGCATTGCGCGTTCTCTGTGAATACGCACCCAGACACAGGATTGCATTCCTGGTTGGTGCATGGGTCATTGTCATCGCAGTCCGCATCGATTATGCAGTCAGGCAGGGCCCTTCCTTCAAGAGTCGCCACCCTTAACGCAAGGGCTTGCAGCTCTCCGCTGTTAATTTGCCCTTGCAGGTTGTGGATGGCGTTCCATAATCTCAAGATAGGATTATTGAGCACACCAGTGCCTTGGGCTGTCGTTGCAAATGCTGAGGTTGATATTAGAACAACAACCAAGCAAATTACTAAAGTCGCTAATACTATTCCTAGAATTTTTTTCATCTAACACCCCCTAAATTTTTTTATCAGAAGAGCCCTTGCAGAGGTGCTTTATATAATGCTATTATAAATTTTCGGAGCTTCTCCGACGACTTCAGAAAAAATTCGCTTATATGGTTACATGGGCTGTGGTTGCATGGGCTGTTTTATTAAGCAGCTATATTTGTAGCACTTCTTTTAGCACAGCAATGTTCTCTGCTGCATGAGAATAGCCAGGGGAAAGCTGCTCTACCAGCTCGTATTCCTTCAATGCCTCAAGCAGGTCATCCAGGCTCTGCTCATTGCTGTTCCTGAACTTATCCACCAGGTTGACTGCCAGGTCATAATGATAGCTAGGGTTATTTTCGTCGATAAGGATAAGCCTCCTCAGCTTGGCTACAGCCTCATCGTATTTGCCCTGGCCATTATAAAGCACTGCAAGGTTATTGAGCAGGTTCTCATCCTCGCCAAGCAGCAAGCCCGACTCATAAGCACCTATTGCTTCATCATAGTTTCCTTGCTCTGCAAAATGATTACCCAGAGAACGATAGAATTCAACATCATTCTTGAAGTCC
This sequence comes from Candidatus Woesearchaeota archaeon, assembly GCA_016935175.1. GTDB lineage: Archaea > Nanobdellota > Nanobdellia > Woesearchaeales > SM23-78 > SM23-78. The sequence goes on from JAFGRK010000003.1 coordinate 19,107, forward strand.
TTGCTGCCTGTCTTCATGATGATGCCAGTTCCAAATGCGAGTCCTGCCAACAAGATAATGACTGCCAAACTCACGAATAGAATTATTGTTTTTTTCTTCACTCACCCACCCCTGGAACGATTACTTTACTGATCTACGTTAATATTGAGTTAATAATAAGTTGTTTTTATAAAGCTTGCTATTAAATCATCTGATGTCAGGAAAACAGTATAAATCAATCAGCATTCCTTATCCTTAGTATGGGAGACTTTTACAATCCTGAGTACGCCGTAGGCCAAATACTAGTCTGCCCCTTGGACAAGTATTCACTGAAAGGCCCTGCCAAGGCTTCGATGGTTGAATTAGGTGATGATTTTTTCCGATCAATGGGAATGGCCAAAAGCTATGAGATGATGGATGATGAGGATGAGCACTCATGGTACATATTCAAGACTCCGGCCGGCGAGGAGCAGGCTGCAATTGACTATTTCACCAGCCTGGAGATAAAGGCATACAACGGAGTGGTCATAAAGCCTGTTGATTGGGCTGCCCGCAGGGATTTAAGAATGGAGAAAAGAGTCAAGGACCTTGAGGTTCTTGTGGAGATGGCTGAGAGGCTGCGTGACGAACCTGAGGAGAGCACTGGGCAATACAATAAGCTGCTAAGAAAAATCACTGACTACATCACCAAGATAGAGGAACACTAGCGAACTAGTATATAGAACTCATATATCCTAGAATCCGTGTTAATTATTACTTAATTCTTACTATAGTACTGGCTCTTCAAGCCTTCAAGAAAAGCTATATTCTCATCCACGTTCTTGAACCCCGGCTCTAACTGGTCTGCTTTCCTAAGCTCCTCTATCGCCTTCTCAATGTCCTCTATCTTGCCCTGTCCTGTCTTTTTTATCTCAAGCACCAGGTTAATGGCGTAATCATAATGGTAGCTAGGGTTTTCAGGATTTATCCCTATGAGCTTCTCAAGCTCTAGTGCTGCCTGGGCATATTTGCCTAGCTTGTTAAGCATAAAGGCAAGGTTGTTCATGGCTTTCTCATTAAGAGGGTCAAGGCTCAAGGCTTTCTTGTATTGCTCAACCGCAGGCCAGTACTCGTCCTTGATTGCAAAGGCATTGCCTGTCATGTAATAGAATTCAGGGTCATTCTTGTCTATCGGGTTGTTTGACACGATTATAGTGGTGGCGATAACTGCAGGTATGAGGATGGCTAGCGCAACCAGGAACAATAATCTCTTTTTCATCTAATCACCGTTGAGCTTAATTCTTAATGCTATTCTTGATAATGCTGATATTTAAAGGTTTTGGTTGACGAAAAGAACTGATTAATCATCACCAAGTAGTTACTATAGCGAAAGATTTATAATTTATAGCAAGGCACCAACTCGTATGACTAAAAATAACACCTTGGCGTTCGTGCTAGGAGGGGGAGAAGGCAAAAGGCTCTACCCGCTCACAAGGGACAGGGCAAAGCCATCAGTGCCCTTCGGAGCTAACTTCAGGGTTATAGATTTTGTGCTAAGCAACCTCTACAACTCAGGCATAAGGAAAATTTATGTGCTAGCACAGTATGAATCGTTCTCTCTCCACAAGCACCTGAAGAACGGCTGGTACCCTAAGTTCGGCACAGGAGTGAGAGAGTTCATCTCAATGTTACAGCCAGCCCACGGCCACGTTGAAAGGTGGTATAGCGGCACTGCTGATGCAATACACCAAAACCTAAGGTATGTCTCTGAAGAAAAGCCAAAGCTAGTGGATGTGTTTGGAGGAGACCACATCTATCTCATGGATGTCAACCAGATGAACGACTTCCACACAGACTATCAGGCTGATTTGACCATATCTGCCATGCCAGTAAGAAAAGAGCTGGCAGCCAACACCTTTGGAGTGCTAATAGTGGACAAGAAATGGCAGCTCATAGGGTTTGAGGAAAAGCCAACAAATCCAACCCCCATGCCCAACAATCCTGACTTCTGCCTGGCATCCATGGGCAACTACGTCTTCAAGCCAGATGTGTTGATGGATGAGCTAGTGAAGGATGCTAAGAAAGATACCACAAGGGACAAGGAAGTGGCACAGCATCACCCAGACAACCTATCAACGCATGACTTTGGCTTTGATGTCATCCCAGCAATGCTGAGGGACGGGAAGAAGATTTTAGTGTATAACTTCCTTGATAACATAATAGAAGGCATGAGCCCTGAGGAAAGAGGGTATTGGAGGGATATAGGCAACCTTGACCAGTTCTATGAAGCCAACATGGAGTTCAGGAAGGAAAAGCCCCAGCTCAACCTCTACAACCCTGAATGGGGAGTGCTTACCTTTATTGAATCATCCAACCCTGCAAAATTCATAAGCGAAGGAGGGAAGAAAGGAAGCGGAGCTGCTCTTGATTCCATTGTGGCTAATGGCTCAGTAATAGACAAATGCATAGTGGAACGCTCAGTAATATCCTACAATGTGACCATCAATCCTGATGCCAAAGTAAGTGACTCTATTCTCCTAGGCTACATAAACATAGGTGAAAGAGCAGTGGTGCAAAAGGCCATCATAGACAGAGGAGTGAATGTGCCAAAAGGAGAGGTTATCGGGCTTGACAAGGCAAAGGACAAAAAAAGAGGGTTTACCATCTCGCAAGGCGGTCTTACGGTCGTGCCAAGGAACTACAAGTTCCCAGGCCAAGAATGATTAATTCGGTGATGATTCGAGTTCTATTTAAACCATCACTGGACAAATCCGGAATATTTTCGTTCTTAAATCCTGCCACTGGACAAATGCCGGCGTCAGGTTAATAAATAAAAGCTACGCTTGCACATTCTATGAAGCAAGAATTCATAACCATCAACAGCACAATACAAGATTATGATGAGTATGTCAAGAACGTCATCCTGCTCAAAAACTACCTCAAGAACAAGATAAAGGAGTTGTTGTTTGAGGAAAGCTTTATCCTAACAGAAAACCATAACAGCAAGTACCATGAGTCAACACTGACATTCTACAACCAGGAGAAGGATTTACAGGTAGAAGTGATGATAAAGAAGAAGAATAATGAGAATTTTGTATAGCTCTTACTTTGCTAGCGCCACTTCACATCTACCTGGTCAGTGCGCTCATAAGGCCTTATGCCTGCCTCTTCGACATTGGTGCTCATGCCTGCCTTGAACATCTCAAGCCCTGCAATCGCTATCATGGCTGCATTGTCAATGAAGAACTGGTTCTCAAGCACAAAGCTCTCTGCTCCTCTCTCCTCGCACATGAGCCTGCACATCTCCTGCAAGCGCTTGTTGCAGGCAACCCCCCCGCCAAGCAGGAGCTCTGTCTTGCCTGTGTGGGCCATAGCCCTCTCAGCAACTTCCACCAGCATTGCAAAAACAGTCTCCTGGACACTATAGCACAAATCCTCTTTTGAATAGTGGCCTGACTTAATCTTCTGGCTAAGGTTGGTCTGCAGGCCACCAAGGCTTATGTCCATTCCCTTAACACTGTAAGGCAGCTTGATGTACTTCTTGCCTTGCATAGCATATTCCTCAATCTTAGGGCCTCCTGGAAAGCCCAGCTCTAGCTCCCTTGCAAAGCTGTCGAGGAAGTTGCCAACGCCAAGGTCTAAGGTCTCACCGAAAACTCGGTATTTGCCTGCCTCATAAGCAATCACCTGGGTATTGGCGCCAGAAGCGTAGAGAAGGACTGGGTCCTTGGCTTTTGTCAGGAACCTCCCTATCTCAAGATGGGCAATGCAATGGTTAACCCCTATGAGAGGCTTTTTGAGCAAAAGGGCAAGGCTCCTTGCAGTGCCAGCGCCAATCCTAAGGCAATGACCTATTCCAGGCCCCTGGCTGAAAGCTATAAGACCAACCTGCTCAGGCTTGATGCCTGCTTTATCAAATGATTGGCTAAGCACCTCTCCAAGCACTTCAACATGGTGATCTGCCACCTCAGCAGGGATAAGGCCTCCCTTGGTAGTCTTATAGGCATTTATGACATTGGAAAGGACTTTCTTGCCCTTATCATCTACTATGCTTATTCCAAAGGTGTGCGCAGTACTCTCTATACCTAGGCATATCATAAGAAAAAAAGAACAAGAAAACAGTTTATAAAGCTTATTCTATGGGAACAGCCTCAGTGGTATTAGTGAGAATTCCCTGGCTTGTCTGTTCAGAAACGCTCCTATACTGTACTCCCTTGAACTCCCTGGGCATGAAGAATGAAATCCTGTCTATCTTATCAGCCTTTAGGTAGATTTCCACTCCTTTCTCCACATAATGGAAGACTCTTAGGTTAGAGGTGAAGTCCTGGTAATCAGGCACATCCAAAAGGTAATAGATAGTTTCCTTGGCTGTCCCTATGCTGGTGTTGCCCTGCAAGTACTTCTGGAATGAAGGCTTCACAGTAATCCTGGTGACAGTGTTGTTCTCCACATGGATAGTCAGGCCTGGAGCTGTGCTTCCTATGCCTATTTTCTTCTTATAGTCAAGGTTAGAGTAGCTCTTATCAGCAGGAGTGAACATCTGGTCAGGAATCCCCAGCCTCTCAATAACCGACTCGTAGGAATCCCCAAGCATCACTCCAAGAAAGCTTATGCCTGTGCTCTTGAAGTCACCCATTGACAAGGTGAAGATGTCGTCCTCTGCAATCTCATATTCAGCCTCATTCCTTGGTGAATATTCAAAGTAAAACTCTTCAAAAGAAGGCTTTTCAGCAGGCTTGACAATCTCATCCAAGTTCTCGTTAATAGTCTGGTTGAACAAAGGATCTGTTATCACAGTAGGCTCTGTCTGAGGCTTGCAGCCAGATAGCAAGGATAATGAAAAGAGCAACAATATGCTCACAAGCAAAAAGTTCTTGCCCGCCGTAGTCATACTAGTCATAATATCACCTCAAGGCTTATTTTAATATTATGCCCATAAAAAAACATGCTTTATTTAAAAAGCTTATTAAAGGTTTAAGCATGGTTAAAGCCTTTGCAAAGCGAAAGTTATTTATAAAGAAAAAGCTTCCCTAATGGCTAGATGGCCAAGAAGAACGAGACCGAGTACAAGGAGTTCCTGTCAGAGGACGAGGAAGACGAGCTAGAGGAAGAGCTCTACGACGACTGGTTCTAGGACTCTTTGAAGCTCTATGCTGTCATTCATTCTTTTGTTTAAATAAAACCATCCTTAAACCCAAAGAAATACATTTATAAACTTTAAGCTCGCATAAAAGCTTATGAGCTGGATAATGAATATCCTCATTTACCTTTGGGAATTGTTAAAGCTATGGGTAAACACGCTCTTTGTGACCCCTTTCCAGAACACGGAGATGCTCTGGATTCTGGTTCCTATCTGGCTTGGCTGGTTCTTGGCTGAGTTCTTCCAGGAGAAGACAGGCACCTCCATGGGCAACGCCATATCTAATGCAGTAATTGTGTTCTGGGGAAGCATTGACTGGCTCAGGCAAACAGCCAGTTTTGTGCATGAAAAAGCCATAACAGGCATTTGGAACATAATAGTGCGCTATTCACTGGCAGGAATAGTCTTTATCTACGGAGCCCTGATAATCATCTTAGGGATAAAAGGGAAAAAAATCATCCAAAGGACTGGCAGGATAAGGGAAGTCACCTATGTATTCGCCATGTTCACACCAATATTTTACCAGACCATACCCTTCTCATTAGAGCACATATTAGCTACCTTGCTCTTCTTCCCGCTATTCTACTTTGCCATTGAGCTAATAGACAAGTACACTCCTAACCCAAAGGCCATAGTAGAGGATAATGCAGCTATAAGCGGAAGCAGTGCCAACAATGCTGCCAAGAGCCCTTCACCTATCACCCCTAGCCCAAGCCTCAGGCCTCCAATGCAAAGAAGTACTCAGATGGCAAGAGAACCTGGCTATGGGTTTCCTGGCAGTGGCATGAGAAGCTCTCCAAGCGCTCCAAATCTCAACCCTCAAAGAAACCAAGGCTACCAGCCTAATAGGCCCAGGGTTTGAGCTTATTACTTCTTTATGCGGCAGCTAGCAGGCAAAGCCCTCATGATGTCATCAAGCCCCAGCAGCACTCCCCCAAGCTGCTTATTGACTGCCTTGGCAACATCGCTAAGCTTGTCATCGCCTTGCAAGAGCTCAATATACTGGCTGCAATGCTTCTTGATTGCACTTAGGGGCCCGCTCATTGCCTTGCCCTGGTAAATTCCAATAGCGCAGCTCATAGCCGGGTTGTAGAACTTCTTCTGCCCGTAAATCATGAAAGCTCCCCTGGCAATGTACTCTCCTGACCTGGCTTGCTTGCTAACCTGCTCAGGCTTGACACAGAAAACAGGCAGGGTTGCAAGCCCTTGCTTCCAGGCTTTTGAGAATATTGCTGTGAAGACTGCTGCCTCATTGAGTGTTGATTCAGGGATATCCCTGCCTTTGCCATCATCCTTGCCTTCTCTTTTCACCACTACGAACGGGCTGCCAGGCATGTCGGTGTGGAACACCAAGTCATCAGCCCCAGTATGCTTCTTGATGACCATCTCGTTGGTAGCAGCATCCCTGCCGCCGATAACCAGATAGCCGTCTGATGATATGAACCACCTGAACTTCTCAAACCACTCTTTCTTAATGGGCAGGTTATGAAGAAGCTTTTTCTCAGACTTCCCCTTCTCATTCTCCTGCTCCAAGGAGCTTAGCTTTGCCTTGTAATCCTCGACTATCTTTTTAGTGCCCTCTATCTTCCTCTTTTCCTTCTTGGCCTTCTCAAAATAAGAAGCAGCGTTCTCATCAACTGATTTCCTTATGTCCAGGGCTATTTCCATTTTTCATCAACAGGAAAGAATAGGCATTAAAAAAACTTTTGCTAGTTTTGCTGGCAATCACTATCAGCAGTCCTGGATGTCCTTGACTTCTAAAGCAGGCTTGTCACAAGGAACTACCTGGTCTCCTGATAATACGCTGGCAACTATCTCAACCGAGGCCTTGCCTGCCTTGGCAAAAGGTATGTCCCTGCTGAAGACCTGGCTGCTAGAAAGCTTTGAGTCTGGCAAGGACTTCTCTGTAAGCCCTGTCTCATCAACCACCCGCATGGTTATTGACTCCACAGGTGAACCTGTGTTCCTTATTCCTACCTTAATCATGTTCTCAGCATAGCAAATGTAAGGGCTTATTATCATGCTGACCTTTGAGCAGTCAGGGCCTGTTGCCTCGCCAAGGTTAGAGCTCCAGCTGATGATCATGGTGCCAAGGGCGACAGCAAAGGCTATCAAGAGGATGGTAGCAATAAGTGGCGACATTGCCTTCTTATTATGAGAAATATAACGAGCCATCTTGTCTTCCTATATACCTCTTTTTCTCTTTAATCGCTACTTACTCAACAGCGTTTATATATTTTTCTCTTTGATTGCTGTTCATCAAGCCCATTGCTTAATAGCATCTTCCTCTATAAAGTGCAGCTCTCCAGGCACTATGAGTGAGTGGAGCGGCTCCCCGAAATCAATCTTCAGCAAGTCTTCTGCTTTTGCATAAACAATCTTGGGCTCAGGGCTGCCCAGCCTTGCCACGCCAATGCACATGTTATCCTTAGTGAATATCTTTTCCTTTCTTTTTGCTTCAACTCTCAGCAAGTATTCAACAGCTTCTTTTATGCTCATGTGCTTGCCATGCTCTGCATCAATGTCAAGAAGACACAGAGTGTGCAGCTTATTCTTCTTGTTCTGCTTTATCACATCATAAGGAGCCTCGACATCGGCGTTATGGAACGGTATGCTAGTAATCTTGCCGTACTTGTAAAGCTCCAATCCGACTATGCCAATGGCATTGAGTACTGAGGCATTATTAATGACTTGAACATCTATTTGCTCTTGTTTTGCCCTTAAGAAAAGGTCTGTGTGCGTGGTCGCCCCGAACACATCACCAATCACCAGGAGGGCGACGTTGCTCTTCTTTGCCGGTTCCAGTATCTCTTCAGCCTTCTTCTCTACAAGTTCCCTGTCTGCCAGGATTATCTTCTTGCCATAAAGATTCTCAAGCCTGTCCACGCCTACTCCAACTCCGAGCTTGGAAGTGTAGCCCTCAAGAAGCACCTTATCACATTTCTTCACTGCTTCCAAGCCTTTGAGAGTAATGTCTTTCTCATCCCACAAGCCTATTCCTATAAGGTAAAGTGTCATTTTGCATTAAAGAAAACGCGTCAATTTAAAAATTATATGCCAGCTTATCTGCCGACTTCAAGCCTCTGCAGAACCAACAGGTCTTCTGTTGTGAGCTTCATGCCTGTCTTCATCTTCTCGTCAATCTCTTTCTTCTTCTCTTCAAGGCTCTTCTTCTCGTGCTCCTTGAAGCTCTCCTCAAACTCTATCTTGTTCTCCTCAAGCTTGCCCTTAATAACCCTTAATTCCTCAAGTTTCTTCTTGAGCTCATCATTGACTGAATTAAACTCTTTCTTATATTCATCAAACTTATCCCTAAGATCCCCTTCCTCCTTCCTGAACTCGTCAATGCTCTTGGACTTCTCTATAAGGGTCTCATGGTATGACTGGCTCTGAGCTGCATCATTCTGCACCTGCTTATGCAGCTCATTAGCTTTTCTCTTAAGCTCGTCAATCTCCCTTGACTTCTTCTTCAAGGCATCTGTCTTGTCAGCCAGCACCTTTACTTCCTTGTATTGCTTCCTTAGCTGCTTTATGTGCTTCATGAGCTTCTGCTCCTTGTCAAAGCTCATGGGCTCAGTCTGGATCTTGAACTCAATGCCGTCAATCTGCCTCAGCAATTCAGAAGGGCCGCTCTTAATCCCGAGATCATTCTTTATCTTCTCATACTCCTCTTTCATCTGCTTTATGAGCATGACTTCCTTGTTGACCTGCTCGTTAAGCTCATCCCTCTGCCTCTTCTTCTCCCTGACCTCGTGGGTGAGGGTATTCCTTTTCTCCTTAGAGCCAGACAGTTCGTGGATGCGGCCTTTTATCTCCTTGCCAAACCCTTCTATCTTATGGTAGAGCTCTTCCTTGTGCTTGTTGACTAGGTTGAGATTCTTACGTAGCTCAAGAACTTCTTTCTCAGTCTTCTTCAGGTCTTCCAGAAGCTGTTTTATCTCCTCTTCTTCAAGCATTGTCTCCTTTCCACAACCCTGTAAATCAATTATCCGGATAGGCTGCATTATTAGTTAAAATAACTGAAAATAAAAAATTTTAGCCTTATCCGAACAAGGCGCCTAGCCCTGCAGCTGCCTCTTCTGCTGAAGGTTTCTCTTCTTCCTTCTTCTCTTCCTTCTTCTTAGCCTCTCCGCCTGCTGGCGCGGCTGGGGCTGCAGCTACTGGAGCAGCGAATGCTGCGGTCTTTATGGCCTCATCAATGTTAACGCCTTCAAGCGCAGCTACCAAAGCCTTGATCCTTGCGTCGTCTGCCTTGACTCCGGCTGCTTCCAAGACTTTCTTCACAGACCCTTCATCTACCTTGTTCCCTGCTTTGTGTAAAAGCATTGCTGCGTATACGTACTCCATTTTCTTTTCCTCCTAATACTTTAAAAAAATCGCCGCCACCAGCCACAACACCGCAGACTTAATGTCAAGGTGTTTGGTGGCTTCGACGGGGGTTGCCCCCCTCGGGGTGTCGAAGGCGATTTTTCTTTTATTAAATTATGAAAATAAATTTGTGGTCCTCAAGCGCCGGACAGGCTTTTCAATGCATTAGCCTCGGCCTCTGCCTGTGCGAGCTTCTCCTTGACAGTCTCGCTAGTGATGATATTGCCTTCCTTTGCCAGGGCATATGCTTCTTTGTGAGCCTTGGATAGCAATGCATTGATTGTATCCTTGAGAGGCAACTCTATGAACATTGCAAGGTTGAAAGCCTCTGAAGCTGCCAGCCTGACATTGCTTGCGTACTCTTCCTCGTCAATGTCAAGCACCTTGCTTGTGATTATGTTGCCGTTCTCATAGACTGCTATCAAGTCAAGCCCTATCTCCATGGGCTCAATGCCCAGCCTTGTGAGCAATGCTGCCAGCTTGTCATTCACCACTGCGCCTTCCTTGGCAACAGTCGCATCTTCCTTGATAGCTACCTTACCGCCCTCTATGCCTGTCTTAATCCTGAAGCTTCCCAGCTCCCCGATAACCGGGCCGGGAGCAAAATTAGTAGGGCCTGCAGCAACTACGATGTCCCTGGGAGCTTTCTGGCCTGCCTTTATAGGCGCATTGGACTTGCTCTTCTTGAGCAATTTGAACATTGAAAAAGGGTTTTCGCTGGTGAACAGCAATGCCGGCATTCCTTTTATGTACTGCTCCAGCTCCTTGATGTTGTGCTTCTTGCTCTGCTCAAGTGCCAGCCTGATAAACCTCTTCTTGGTCATGAGGATCAATACTTTTCCCCTTAGCTGGTGCCTCATATTGTTTAGCTGCCTTGCAGGAAGGTTTTCCATGTTTACAATGCCAATTATCTCGTTCTTGTCAATCAAAGCTGCCAAGTCCTTGACTAATTTTTTCTTGGCATCAGACACATGAGCCTTGCCTTTGGCATCAAAAGCAGGTTTTGCTGGCTCAGTCTTAGCTGGAGCCTTAGGCTTAGCTGGAGCCTTAGCCTTCTTGCCTTCTGCTCCTGCCTTGGATTCTCCTGCTACTGGCTTAGCTTCTCCTTCCGCTTTAATCTCTGCATCACTCATTTTGAATCATCATTATCATTTATCAAGCTTTAATGGCTTGCTCATGGTGAGCTTTATGAAAACATCCCTTATATTGTTCCTCTCTCCAGGCATGTGGTGTATGAGCTGGTCATAGATGAATATCACGTTGTCAGCCACTTGCTCAGCAGGCATCTCCTCAGTGCCTATCCTAAGCTGGATAAGGGGAATTTTCCTTGCGCTAATCTTAACAGTCTTCTGCAGCCTGTCATAAAGAGCCTTGAGGTTAGCTCCTTTAGGGGGAACAACACAACCTGCCTTGGGATTGGGCATCTTACCCCTGACTCCCAAGTACCTTCCAAAAGCACTAGCCACCTTGGTCATTATATTAGCCTGGGCTACAAAGAAATCATATTGGTTTGCAAGCTTCTTGGCCTTTGACTTGTCGTACTTTGCAAAGTCATCCTGCATAAGAACCAGGTCAAAGACTGATACTGCCTCGTCCTTGAGCTCAGGCCCAATAAGGCCGCACACCTTGGTCTTCTTGCCAGTTGTGTGGTGAAGTGTTGCGAAGAACTCTATCTGCTGCTCTGGCTTCTTGAAATCCAGGTCCTTGAGCGATATTATGAGGTCTACTGACTGCTTGAACTTCCTCTGGGGAGAGTCCTTTTTTAGTTGTTCAAGAGCCTTTAAAACCGAGTCTTTGTTCATGATGTCTTACCTTGAATAGTTACCTGAAATATGTTATCTGAATTGACAAACGTTATCTGAAATGACAATTAACACCCTCCTACGCTAGGTAGTGAGACGAAGCAATATCGTCCGGGCTTGACTTGTTAGGCTATTGGATAAGGAACTTATTTATAAAGCTTACTCTTTGCAGCGCAAAAATTATAAATAAGCTGATGCAAGAAGAAATATTATGGTAAGCAAAAAAGATACACTGGACAGGCTGAACATGGAGAAGGACTACGAGGACCAGCTGGTCAAGAACCTCAATTATTATTTTCTCTCAGTGCTTGATGACCTGCCTAATATGGAAGCAGAGGAGAGGCAGAAGATAAGGCAGCATCTGACAACTATAATGTATGACTCTGCCAGGCACAGCGCACTATTCAACCAACTAGTACATATGGTGTTCACAAGTGAAAACGATAAATTCTAGGAAAGAATTCATAGAAAGCCTGAAGGACATAAGGGCTGTAGAAATACTGGCCAGAAAAGGCTACGAGCAAGACACAATAACCTTCCAGAACTTCGAGATAACCAACACCATAGCCAAGATAAAGATGGATGAGGATGCGCACATAAAGCTCCTTGATGAGCTGATTAGGATGTTAGAGAAGAACTTCTAAAGTCATAACGGCTATTTTACTTGCCTGTGCTGCCAAAACCGCCTTTTCTTTTAGAATCATTAAGCTCGCTAGCTTCTTCAAACTCAGCCTTCTCAACCTTCTTGAAATTCATCTGCGCAATCCTGTCACCGCGACTGATAGTGAAATCCTCCTTGCCAAGGTTGATAAGTATGACTCCAACTTCATCCCTGTAATCACTGTCAAGGATGCCAGGGGAATTAACAATGCTAATGCCGTGCCTGATAGCAAGCCCGCTCCTAGGAGTTATTTCACCCACAAAACCAGCTGGGAACTCAGTGCAAAAGCCTGTCGGTATGAGCTTTCGCTCCCCAGGCTTAAGAACAATCTTTTCTTTCACAGCAGCATGCAAGTCAACAGCAGCGCTGCCAGGAGTCTGATAGCTAGGAAGAGGGATGTCATTGTTGCCTGGTATTCTTTTCACTTTGACTTTCAATAAACTCACCTTAATAGTAATAATAGTCTTTCTCCCTAGGCTTTTCCAAACCAGCAAACTCAATCATGGCAAGGTTTCTCTTGGAAAGGAAAACTTTTGACAAAGCGTCAAAGCTATATCCCTCTGGAAGCTGTTTTTCGTCAAACACCAGAAGAGAAGGTGTTTTTTTATTTTTTTTAGCCTCTGCAACCCTGAAAGCAGGGTGAAATCCGAAATTCGCATCCACCGGGTGAAGTATAAGATTCTGCTTCTCTACCACTTGAAGAGTGCGCTCCATCTCTTCTGCTGTGAGCTTGCGTGAAGTGAAAGAGCTAGCCTTACCATGAATGGTGCTGCCGGAAATGTTTGGCGTGAATGAAGTTTCATGATAATAATGCAATTTCTTGTCCAGAGCAGATAAGAACTTGTAGTCATCCTTAATGTTAATTACTCCGGCATGCTGTCTCTGGAGGTACTGCTCCCTCCTGTCCTTGAAATCTTCCAAGGCAGCAAGCTCCTCCTCCAGGTAGGAAACGACCCCTTTAGTTCCTTCATCTATCTTTGCCATGTGCTGCGATAATTCAGGGTGTTTGCTAGTGTCTAGCTTATGCAAATCAGAAAGCCCTTTATATGCCTTGATGATTGATTCA
>JAFGRK010000009.1 GCA_016935175.1 Candidatus Woesearchaeota archaeon
AAAAAGGAGGTTGATTAAAATGATGGAGTATGAATCAAAAACCAAGCCAAGGCAGAACCTTTACCAAAAAAGGCTAGAGGACAACCTACAGTACAAGATTAAGTACACTGTAGGACCTGACGGGTTTGTCTATCAAGGCAAGATAAGCTGCCAGGACTTTGACAAGAGATACAGCATGAGGTAAGAAAAATGAAAGCCAAAAAGACAGATAAGGAACTGGCAGACTATGTCATAGACCACATACAAAAGGACCTAGAGATAAACAAGCAGCTGCACGGCATTGACTTTTCCGATTTCCTGTCAGAGTACGTGAACCTGTTCACAGGATGCCTGATGTACCAGCGGAATAGGGAAAAGCATGACAAGGCCGCAGAAAGCCTCAGGTATGTGGCCGCCTTCAAGCTAAGGAAAGCAGAAAAAGCTGTAGAAGAGTGCTATGGGAAGAAGCCCAGGTTTTTCAATTCCAGCAAAGCAGGGTTTGCAATGACCTACATGCATGACTTTGATGAGTTTTCAAGGGTCACTACCTTTGCTGACAGGCTTTACAAGGAGTCAAGCAAAGACTCCCCAAAACAGCTTGAGATGAACATCTGCGCCAGCGAGACCCTTTACAGGATATAAACTATTTTTATCTTATTATCTTTAACAGCGCCAGATAAATATATATACTTAGGAGAGCAAAGATGAAGAATATGATATTCAAGAAGGACGAACTAAGGATTTTGTGGCCGTTTTACCTTACTGACCTAATTTATGGGCTGTCTATGATCATCTTTCCTTTCATGATGATTTATTTCAGGAACCTTGGATTATCGTTCTTCCAGATTAGCATCCTGGTAGGAGCTTACGGAATAGCCAGCTTCCTGTTTGAGATTCCCACTGGCGCCTTTGCTGATGGCTTTAGCAGGAAGTATTCCTCGCTTCTTGGGCTTTTCATGGGAGGAGTGTCTCTTTTGCTTTTCGCTTTCACCACCAATTTCTATGTAATGCTCCTGCTATGGTTCTTGGCAGGGCTTAGCATGACCTTTGTCAGCGGGGCATTTGAATCATGGGTAGTGGATAATCTCAAGGAACACAAGAGAAAAGAGTTGCAGCAGGAATACTTCATTAAAAACTACAGCCTCTCTAGCATTGGAATGATTGTTGCGCCATTAATTGGTGCTTTTATCATCAAGAACTACTCGCAAAGCATTCTCTGGATTGTCAGTGGCTTCGGATTCTTAATAGGCGCATTCATCCTTTCATTGTTCGCAGAGGAGCTTTACAAGCCAAAAAGGCTTAGTGTCATCAAATCACTTAAGAATACCTGGGATAATAGCAAGAAAGGGCTGAAATTCTCCTTCTCCCATAGGCAGGTGATGCTCATAATATTAGGAAGCGTGTTCGTTGGCATGCTTTTGCTTGGTGAGACTGGCTGGCAGCCTTTGATGGTCAGCTTGTCAATGCCGCAGTATTCCTTGGGCTTTGTGTATTCAATAGTTGCAGTCGGCTGGGTGCTCGGGCCTTTTGTGCCAAAACTGTTCGGCAAGATCAATGTGAAGAAGACTGTGATAATAGTCACAGCTTTCAGGATGCTGCTCCTATTCAGCGTTGTGCTGGTCCATAAGCCTTTCTTCATAATCGTGGCGGCCATACTTGTATTTGACCAGTTCTTCAAGGCAATGTCAGACCCCTTGCTGTTGAGCTACATCCATAAGTTTATCCCGACAAGAATTAGGGCAACAGTCATCTCAATAAAGAGCATGCTTCTCCAGGTTGTTTTTGCACTTACAGGCTTAATCGCTGGTGTGCTCCAGGATGCGATTGGCCCCGCAGCTGTGATATCAATCGGAGGCCTCTTCGGCTTCTTTGCCATCGCCACTTTCCTCAAGCTCAAGGACTAGAGCGCTTCAGCCCATTATTTTCTCGCCAATAAAAATATCTTTTCCCTATTGCTAATATTTCATAATCTGCCATAATTGGCGAAAACTTCTTGGCAAAATAATATTTTTGGAAATTTTTTGCAAATGTGCAAAATCGAAAATTTTAAATATGAAGTTGCACACTAGATTAAGTAAGAAAAAAATTATAGTCGAGAAAAAAAATCTAAAAAATCAGTGGCAAAAAAAGAGGCTGCCAAAAAAAATCATCAAAAAAACACAATGCAGGATAATGCTAACAATTCTTTAACAATTTCTGGTGAGACTGAAGAGGAACCAGGCAGTAAGGCTACACTAATAAGACATTTCTCAAGCATAATTTACAAAATGATACTCAAAATGCAAGGGATAATGGCTATCCCGGGGGCACGTATTTAACATGAACATGAAAGAGTTCTTGCAGAAATATCCTGAGGAAGAGGAGAACATCCGTAATGTCAGGAAGACCTATCCAATGAAAGTGACTAATTATTATCTTGGCTTGATAAAGGAGAAAGGGGATGCTATCTGGAAGCAGTGCATCCCTGACTTGGTTGAGCTACAGGACACTGTCAATGATGAGGACTCGCTCCTCGAAGAAGACCATACTCCAGTACCTTGCCTTGTCCACAGGTACCCTGATCGAGTCTTGCTGCTCGCAAGCAACAAGTGCGCTACTTATTGCAGGTTCTGCACCAGGAAGAGGAAGGTAGGCAAGCAGGTAGCCGTTACCAGGGAGACCTTGCTCAATGCTTTTGATTACATAAGAAAGCATCCTGAAGTCCGTGACGTAATCATCTCTGGCGGAGACCCTCTCATGCTCTCTGATGAGGAGATAGAGTTCATCCTTAAGGAGCTAAGAAGCATCCCTCATATAGAGATCATCAGGATTGGCACCAGGATACCCTGCACCATGCCAGAAAGAATCACTCCTAAGCTTTGCGAGATTCTAAAGAAGTACCATCCTTTGTTTGTTAATGTCCACTTCGAGCACCCAATGGAGATAACTCCTGAGAGCACCAGGGCTTGCACCATGCTCGCAGATGCAGGAATACCCATGGGCAACCAGACAGTCATGCTTAAAGGGGTTAATGACAAGCCAGAAGTGCTGGCAGAGCTGTTCCACAAGCTAGTGCAGATACGAGTAAAGCCTTATTACCTTTACCAGGCAGACCAGATCAAGGGAACAGAGCATTTCAGGACAACAGTCCAGGAGACCTTGAAGATTATGGAGAAGCTTTACGGCTTCACCTCAGGCATCTGCATACCCCAGTTTGTGATTGACGCTCCGGGCGGAGGCAAGATCCCTATAACTCCAGAGTATTGCCAGTACATGAACCAGGATGGCATTGTTCTCAGGAACTTTGAAGGCAAGGTCGTGGAGTACAAGAACCCTAAGAAAGTAGAGTCTAAAAAGAGGATTGCTGGCCAGATACTCAGGATTGCTGTGGTGTTCAACCTCAAGAAGGCAGCAGAGAAGAATATGCCAGAGGATGCTTATGCAGAGTTTGATGCTATTGAAGTGCCTATGGCTATCAAGAACGCTCTTGAGAGAAAAGGCTACATTGCAGACCTGGTTGAGGCTGATGAGAATTTCTTTGAGAAGATGAAAAGCGGCAAGTACAACTTTGTCTTTAACATAGCTGAAGGCCTGAATGCTGGCGCAAGGGAGAGCCAGGTGCCTGCTATACTTGACATGCTAGGCATCCCTTACACAGGCTCAGGAGTATTGACCCAGGCCATCACCCTGGACAAGACCAGGACCAAGGAGACCTTGATCTACCACAGGATTCCAACGCCAAAATACCAGGTGTTCAATCACTGGGATGAGAAGATTAAGCCTGGCATAAGCTTCCCTATGTTTATTAAGCCTAATGGAGAAGGCTCAAGCAAGGGCATTAGGAACAACTCGCTTGTGCATAATGAGAAAGACCTCAGGAAGATGATTAAGTTTGTCATTAACACTTACAAGCAGCCAGCATTAGTAGAGGAATACCTTGATGGAAGGGAGTTCACAGTAGGAGTATTAGGCAACAACCCTCCAAGAGTATTGCCGATAGTGGAAGTGACCTTTGACCACTTGCCTGACGGGATTAACAAGTTTGACTCTTATGAGGTCAAGTGGTACTGGGATAACCCTAACAACCCTGTTGACCCTGTGGTGTGCCCTGCTGATGTTGATGATGTGCTGAAGAACAGGATTGAGCAGGTAGCCCTGAAGGCTTACAAGGCGCTTGGCATTGTTGACCTGTGCAGGATGGACATAAGGCTTGACGAAGTAGGCATACCTAATGTGATTGATGTCAATGCCTTGCCAGGATTAATGCCCAACCCTGTTGACAATTCTAGGTTCCCCAAGGCTTGCTTCACAGCAGGCATGAGCTATGATGACATCATCCACACCGTCTTAAGCGAGGCGATGAGAAGGAATGGCTTGTACGCTGAAGCCAGGAAGATAAAAAATGCGAATAGGAATCCTTTACAACTTAGTAGACAAGGTTGACCGCGGAAAAGAGGATGACAAGCTCGCTGACAATGAAGTCCTGGAGACAGCAGGTGCAGTGAAGGCTGCGCTTGAAAGGAAAGGCCACCAGGTTTCTCTTGTTAAAGTAGAGCTTGACAAGATAAAGTCATTGAAAAATGACTATGACTTCATCTTCAACCTAGCAGAAGGAATAGACAATGACCATTTTGCAGAGCCTATGATAGCTGCTGAGCTAAGAAAAGCGCGAATGCCATTCTCAGGGGCAGATGACTATGCCCTGGCCCTTTGCATGAACAAGATAAAAACCAAGAGGCTGTTCCAGAAGAATAATATCCCAACCCCTGAATACAAGGTCTTCAAGAAGCCTATTATGAGGGTCAGGAAGAACATGGGGTTCCCATTGATAGTCAAGCCTGCGTATGAAGACGGAAGCATAGGCATAGACTTGGACTCAATAGTCAATGATTCCAGCCAGCTAAAGAAAAAAGTCAATGAAATAATAGCTTCTTATAAGCAGCCAGCACTGGTGGAGAGGTTTATTGATGGAAGAGAGGTCAACGCAGGAATAATTGGCAATAAGGAAGGGGCATATGTGCTTCCTCTTTCTGAGATCATGTTTGAATTGCCAGAGAGCATGCCCAGGATAGTCTCTTTCAGCGCCAAATGGATGGAAGACTCGCCGCAGTACAAGGGGACCATTGGAAAATGCCCTGCAGAGCTTCCCAAGCACTTGCATGAGAAGATAACAGAAGCAGCCAAGAAAGCCTTCAAGGCAACAGGCTGCAGGGACTATGCAAGAGTTGATTTCAGAATTAATGAAGACGAAGTCTATGCTATCGAAGTCAACCCTAACCCCTGCATCAACCCTAATGGCGCAGGCTTCATACGCTCAGCAGGAGTGGCAGGCTATGATTATGACTCAGTCATCAACAAGATTGTTGAAGTGGCTGTTGAAAGGCACAAGAAAAAAATCATCCTGAAAAATAATTGCTAAAAAACCCTAAAAAAACAAATAATCCCAAAAAAATAATAAATTTCTAAAAAAATTTTCCGAAACATTTTTATAATCCAGAAATAAAAAAAATTATTGGATTTAAGATAAAATCTCTTGCTCGTCGATAAAAAAATTTATGCGGGCTTGTTGGAGAGCTCAAGAAAAAAGGCAAAAAAGCAAAATAAAAATAAAATAAGCGAAAAAATCAAAATAAAATGAAAGTCATGATTGTTTATTCGGACGGGGAACCAGAGCAGCAGACTCCTGAAGACTACAAGGGAAGGAATGATGATGACAACCTGAAAGATGTGGAAGAGGCCATCAAAAGCCTTAACCATGAAGTCATCAAAGTCAATGCTGATGAGAACATCTTCCAGAAGCTTCTTGAGCTGAAAGGCCAGGTGGATGTCATATACAACCTTGCAGAGGAAGGCTACAAGCTGGACATACACACAGAGCCACACCTGGCTGCATTGTTTGAGATGCTAGGCTACAAGTTCACAGGCTCGAATTATCTTTGCCTTGCCAACTGCCTTGACAAGGCAAGGGCCAAGCAATTGTTTGCAGTCAATGACCTGCCCAGTCCTAAGTTCCAGATCTTCAGCAAAGAGATTAACGGCGACCTAAAGCTTAACGGGCTAAACTTCCCTTTGATAGTCAAGCCAGGCAAGAGCGACGGCAGCATAGGCATAAGAAAGAACTCTGTGGTTGAGGACGAGGAAAGCCTTAAGCTGAGAGTGAATGAGATAATACAGACCTATGAGCAGCCAGCCCTGGTTGAGGAATTTATTGACGGAAGAGAGATAAACGTAGGCATTCTTGGCAACAAAAGGCTTACAGTGCTGCCTATGTCTGAGATAATATTTAACCTTCCGCCAGAAGAATGGAACTTTGTCCCATACGAGGCCAAGTGGCTTACCAAGACCAAGTACTACAAAGGCACAGTGCCTAACTGCCCTGCAGATGTAGAGCCAGGGCTAAAGGCAGAGCTTGAAGAGCTTGCAAAAAAAGCCTACAGCCTCATGGGAGTTAGAGGCTATGGCAGAGTTGATTTCAGGATAGACAAGGAAGGCAAGCCCTACATACTCGAAGTCAACCCTAATCCAGACATCTCCAGGGATGCGGGACTCACAAGGATGATAACAGCGCACGGTATGACCTATGAGGAGCTAATAGATAAGATTCTAAGGATGGGCATCAACAAGGACGACCAGGAGATAAGGATAATTATCTGAAAAAAAAGTTGGCTTGGGCACCCCGGATGGTCACAAGAGTGAGCTCTTGGGACAGCAAAATCTTGATTTTGCGTGCCAAAAACCAGTTTTTGA
>JAFGRK010000010.1 GCA_016935175.1 Candidatus Woesearchaeota archaeon
GCGCCCCAGCCGGGGTGCCGAGGGCAACTTTTCTATAAATAGCCAAGACATAAGTGCTTTTTACCCAGGGAAAACTTTTTAAAACATTACCAAAACCAAAATTCTATGACAGACGAAAAAACACCAATGGAAAATGCTCCTGCACCAAGTGCGGGAAGCAGTGTGGAGTTGAAGAAGGAATCAAAACCTGAGGAGAAACAGGCACCTGCAGAGGCTACGCCTGAAGACAAGAAGGAAGAGACTCCTGAAGCAAAGCCAGAGGCTGCGCCTGAAAAGCCAGCTGAGGCAAAACCAGCAGAGGCTACGCCTGAAGACGAGCCTGCTCCTACAGAAGCGCCGGCGACACAATAGGACTCCACGAAAATCTTTTGCGCAAAAAAATATTATTTTATTTTCTTTTTTGATTTTTTTCTTTATCATTTCTCAGGAAAATGCATGTTAACTTTGTGCTGCCAACAATAATATTCGCATTTAATGCAGTCACTAATGCAGGCATAAGCTGATGATTTCTTGACTATCGGAAGACTGCGCAGTGCTGCAAAAGGCAAGCCTAACACAGGAATGGGCCTTTCCCAGTCAAGGCTCTCTCTCACAATGAGGTTAGGAATAGCATTCAGCTCCTTGACAACTTCTGCCAAGTCCCTTCTCCTGGTGGTAGTTCGAAAAAGGGTGTTTGGGCAGTTCTTTGCTATCTCACCGACTTTTAGTGCATATTCCTCGCTGTAGAAATCCCCTGAAGCATGGAACCTGAAGAAGACAACTTTCTTCTTTTGGATTTCCTCGCTCATCCTCTCGACAAAATCTTCTTGCTTAGTGATCTCTAACCTTTGGTCTAGCCTATCAGATACGTTCTTGAAGGTATAGTAGCCGCGAAGAGCATAGCATGATGGCTTGCCATTCCTCCCCTCAAGGCACCAACTCGTGGGAGTGCAAGTCTTCACAGGAGGAAGATTAAACAGGTAAACCTCGCTTCCCATCTTGCTGTTTCCCTTAATAAGGAGATTTTTTACCATTAAACAAGGAAAACAACAACTGTTTTTTAATGTTATGATAAAGAAATGATTGCAAGGGTTTTTGATTCAGATGTTGATACGATGATTGCAAGATAGCAATTTATTTAAACCCCTCGCTAATAACTGCAGAGCATGGGCTCTTAGCTCAGCAGTAGAGCACCACATTGGCATTGTGGGGGCCGCGGGTGCGATAACGGGCAGCAAAATTGTCCGGCGCAAGTCCCGCAGAGTCCATAAACGAAGTTTATGGCTCGGCGGCTCAAAAATCGCTAAGCGATTTTTGTTGTCGCAGAGTCCACATAAATTATTTTAGGTGAAATTTTGATAGGAATAATCTCAGATACCCACGACAATATCATCAATATAAAGAAGGCTGTTGAGATTTTCAAGAAAAACAAGGTTGATTTTGTCATCCATGCCGGCGACGTTGTTGCCCCTGCGACTGTCAAGTTCTTTGAAGGCCTCAGCATGAAGTTTGTGTTTGGCAACTGCGATGGTGACAGGGCTGTGATTGAGGAGAAGTGCAAGGAATTTGGCTTTGAGCATCACGGCAGGATTATGGAGCTGAAAGTTAAGGGCAAGACTATAGGCGTGTTCCATGGAGATGACATCCTCATTAACCACAAGATGCTGGATAAGGGATATGATTTTTTCATCCATGGCCATACGCACGTGCCTGAGGACAGGATGGCTGGTAAGGATAGCAAGACAAGAATCCTCTGCCCTGGCGGGCATTACTTAGGCGACCCTAAAGAATACCAGAAAGTAATAATCCTCAACCTTGACAACAACAAGGCCTTGTTCTTAGATGTGTAAACTTGTAGATGATTAAGCGCTTCTATTGCTTGAGATTTCTTTTGAATTCAGCTTACCAGATAATGCGCCAGGTTGCCAAGGGCCATGGCAGCGTTAAGGATTGAGCCTGTGTAGAGCAGGTGCTTGCCTTTTATTTTTTCTAGCTTGTGGGGAATCCTATCCATTGCATAGGACACTCCCATGATGATCCCTGTCAAGCCAGCCTTGGGTATGAGCATTCCGAGGCTGTTGCCGTAATGCCTTATGAACTCATTGATAAAAGGGTTGATCTCAGCAATCTCCCCTCCGTAAGGGTTGGCCAGGTTGAGCCCTGTGAAATAATAGTCTGCAGCTGCAGTGCCCAGCAATAGTGCTGAGCCGATAAGAAAGCTCTTGTTCTCCTTAACGCAATCCTTTGGGGATTTTACTCTTTGCTCAAGCCCCAGCTGCCCCTGTAATTCACCCTCTAGTACCATGCCCGCAGCCATTCTTGGAACAGCTAGTATATAAATTTTCGCTTGCCTAAAAAACAACTTTTATAAACCAATGGCTTTTCTCCCATCACTATGGTTAAGGCAATTTTATTCGACTTTTGGGGCACGCTGGTTGAGAACGGCATATTCCCCAGCCCAGTAAGGCAGGTGATGTTCATACTGCGCCTCAGGATGCCTTTCAAGGACTTCATAGTAAGGTTCGAGCAGGTCATGATGACCAAGCCTTATGATGACTTAAATGAGGCTTTCACAGCTGTGTGCAAGGAGTTCAACGTGGACCCCCAGCCTTTCATAATCGAGAAGCTAGTGGGCATGTGGAACAAGAACGAGCTCTTAGGAAAGCCTTTCCTAGAGGTTGTTGAGGTTCTGGAGTTCCTGAAGGAGAAGAAGTTCAAGGTAGGGCTAATATCAAATACCACCCCCACCATCACCAGGGTGCTTGACAAGTTTGGCATGAACAAGCACTTTGACGCAGTGCTTTACTCCTATGATTGCGGCTTGCTCAAGACAGAGCCTGAGATGTTCAAGCAGCTGTGCAAGAAACTCAAGGTAAAGCCTGAAGAGGCAGTCATGATAGGCGACTCAATACCTACTGACATAATAGGAGCAAGGTCTGCCGGGCTCAAGGCTGTGCTGCTTGACAGGCGCAACAGGCGTGAATTCTCACCCAGGATTATCAGCCTTAGGGACTTGAAAAGCATAATTGAGAAAGGAGAGCTGGATGAGTTCTTGTCACATGAGACTGAGCTTAATCCTATGGGCACTGAGGAATGAAGAGGTCAAGCATGGCAGGCAAGGCTAAAAAAGCAGCAGCCGGCAGCAAGCCAGCAGTTCTGGAAAATGATTGCATATTCTGCAAGATAATAAAAGGGGAGATACCCTGTTCTAAGGTATTAGAGGACAATGAGTTCCTGGCCTTCATGGACATACGCCCCATAATCAAGGGCCATGCGCTGGTGATACCCAAGTCGCATTGCACTAACATCCTTGATTTCCCCAAGGCAGAGGAGACAGACTTGGTAGAGTTCATCAAGAAGGTTGCCAAGGCAGTTGTCAAGGCCACTGATGCAGACGGATTCAACCTTGGGATGAACAACGGAGAAGCAGCAGGCCAAGTAGTGATGCACGCCCACTTCCACATAATACCCAGGTTCAAGGACGACGGATTGGTCTCTTGGCCGCACAAGGAGTACGCCCCTGGGGAGATTGAGGGGATGCGTAATAAGATTAAATCCTTTCTATAAATCAGAATCATGCCTAAATGCCTATTAGTTTTTTTATCAGTTAATAGTAAATATTAAAGTGGCAAATTTTAGTAAATTTTATATACTCATTCTTGACTGAAAGCAAAGCATGGACGTCAACACAATGCTGCTCGGAGTCTCACTGATAATAATCTTTGGCTTCTTCGCAGAGTTCATCTTCAAGAAGTTCGGAATACCTGACTTATTGCTGCTAGTGCTTCTGGGATTTGCCATAGGGCCACAGGCAATGAACCTCGTGCCAGAGGCAATCCTGGTAGGTATCAGGGCTGTAGCGCCGCTATTCACATCATTTGCATTGCTCTTCCTGATGTTTGAGGGCTCATTGAGCATTGACCTGCGATCATTCACAAGAGGGGTTGGCGGGGGGCTAGCGTTGTCTTTTTTCAATTTCATAATCTCATCCATAGTAATAACTGTTATTCTCATAGCCTTGAAATATGACTTGCTCTTGTCAATCCTCATAGGGTTCGCCCTTAGCGGGGTTTCATCAGCCTTTGTCATGCCCTTGCTTAAGCAATTAAGGCCTAAGGGTGAAGTCCACACCATGCTAGCCCTGGAATCAGCCCTGACCGACGTCTTCACCATAGTATTTGCCCTTACCATGATGGAGCTGATAAAGGTAAATGTCTTCAGCTTCAGGGCCATCCTTGGCCAGGTAATATCATTGTTCGCAGTTGCGGGCATGATGGGCATTCTCGGGGCAGCCTTGTGGATATTCCTTGACAAGAAAGTGTTCAAGGAGCACAAGAGCTTCATGAGCACCATCTCCATCATCATCCTAATCTACTTCATAACAGAGTTCTTAGGCGGCAACGGCGCCATCGCAGCCTTGTTCTTTGGGCTGGTGATGAGGAACTCAAAGCAGCTCTCATCAATAATCAAGGGCATTGCTGCCAATAATGAGAAAGAGAAAGAGCTAGGCATGAAGGGAGAGCTGGGCATCAGGGCCTTGAACGAGGATGAGAAGCTGTTCTATGGGCAGATATCCTTCTTCCTTAAGACTTTCTTCTTCGTATACATGGGGCTCTTGATAAACGTCAGGGACTTGGGCGCGATTTTCATCGGCGGAGTCCTTGCCCTGGCTGTTCTTGCAATCAGGAACCTGAGCCAGGTGCTCACCAGGAAGATGGACAAGCACGACAGGACCCTGATAAGCTCAGTCTTTGCCAGGGGGCTTGCAGCTGCAGCAGTCATCCAGATAGTGGTGGAGAACGGCATCATAACCAGCTCCAGAATCGTCGACATAATCTATTTCTTCATCATATGCACCATCATCCTGAGCTCAATAAGGGTATTCATCTACAAGTCAGGCCTCAAGAAGTCCTTGGAGGCAGCGAAAGCACAGGCGGCTAATTGAGCTGACGGTTCTCTTTAACTATGGAAGTAGGGTGCGTTTAAATGTAGCGCCCAGCGAGCCCTGAAAGACCTAAGCGGAAACTAAACACGCGGAAAAAGAAGCAAATAAAGATGCGATGCGAGCGCGCTACTAAAGAATTTAAAAGCACCCGATAAAAATAGTAAGCTTTTTATAAAGGCAGTTTTTCTGGTTATGATAGCAAGTTGCCGACGTAGTTTAGCCTGGTTAGAGCGCCACGCTCATAAATGCAATCTTGAGCGATGAGGCATAAGCCTATGACAAAAGATTGTGGTGCACCGTGGAAGTCGGGGGCTCAAATGGGCTTTTTGCGTGAGCAATAGCTCTGGAATTCCCTCCGTCGGCACTTTTTTTTCTTAGATTAGGGCGCAAATGCAGGATTAGAAAAATAAAGAAGGCATGAAACAATAAAGCAAGCGAAAAAACTATTTAGAAGAAATAAAATAAGAAAAAAATTTAGAAAAAATTTATGCTCAGTCCCTGCTCTTCTTAAGCGTGAGCTGCTGGAAGAACTCCATCACCTCTACTGGCAAGGCCATGATGACTGTGTTGCTCGCAGTAGGCCCTAAGCCGTCAAGCGTCTGGAGAGTCCTTAGCTGCATTGCCCCTTTTGAGGTGGCCATGGTAGTGGCTGCTGCTGCCAGGTTCTTGGCTGCTTCCTTGTCTCCCTCGCTCTTGATGATGTTGGCTCGCTTCTCCCTTTCTGCAGCTGCCTGCCTGCTCATTATCCTCTTGAGGTCGTCAGGGACTTCGATGTCCTGGAGCTTGATGACTTGCACGTCAAGGCCCCATTGGTCTGTCTCCTTGTCAACGATGACCCTTATCTCTTCTCCTATCTGCTGCCTTTCTGTGAGCAGGGTGTCGAGGTTCATTCCCCCAATAACATCCCTTAGGGCTGTCTGGGAGTATTGTGAGATCGCGTACTCATAGTCCTGGACTTTCAATACAGCGTCCTCTGGCTTCATCACCCTGAAGAACACCACTCCGTTAGCATTGACAGGGACGTTGTCCCTGGTCATGACTTGCTGCTTCTCAATATCAATGGTCCGCACCCTTATGTCGACGCGAATCATCCTCTGAAGTATCGGGATGACAAACCTTAAGCCAGGGTTTCTTATGCCTGTGTATTTCCCCAAGGTAAGCACTATGCCGCGCTCATACTGGTTAACCACCCTTATGCTGATAATCACTAGAAAGCCTACCACTGACAATAGAATGTTTATCCACAACAAGTTTCCACCCCTTTTTTTTATGTCTTGAACTCTTTTTAGGTTGTGTAAAAGAGAAGTTTTTATAAATCTATCTAAAATATCCCTATTCCATAGGCATTAATAAGAATCAAGGCGCTTTAAGATTGTTTTTCTAGAAAAAGAGGTTGAGCTTGAGATAGAGCTATGAAAATGACAGGGTGGAAGAATGGCAAAAGGCAAGATTGCGGTTTTCACAGGCGGAGGGGATTGCCCTGGGCTTAATAATGCCATTAAATGGGTAGTTAGGTCTGCTGAGGGGAAGTATAATGTTGAGGGCATAACTGAAGGTTGGCTTGGAGCCTGCGAGATAGCTTTACATCCTGAAAAGATTAAGACTTATACTCCTAAGCTCAATGTGCTTGCAGTTAGAAGGATAGAAAGGGAAGGCGGCACCATCCTTATGTCAAGCAGGGCTAACCCTTTTAAGTACACTAGCGAGGACAAGGCAGTTGTCAAGCAAGATATCTCTGATGTTGTGCTTAAGTCTCTGAATGAGCGCTACCATGCAGTTGTTGCTATTGGAGGCGAAGATACACTTGGAGCTGCTGGCAAGCTAGCTCAGAAAGGCCTCAGGGTTGTAGGTATTCCTAAGACAATTGATAAAGACCTATGCGGCACACAATTCACTATTGGCTATGATAGTGCCCTTAACGCCGCATCCTTTGAGCTGAATAAGCTTAGGTCGTCAGCTGGCTCTCACGGCATGGTTTATTTTGTTGAGATAATGGGCAGAAGAGCAGGCCACCTGACTTATCATGCAGGCCTTGCCTCAAATGTCCATTTCATGACCATACCAGAGGTTGAGACTGACCTTGAAAGACTATTCCAAGTCATTCTTGACCGCAAGTTCAAGGAGAAGTACCCCGGCTACCATAGAGATGGAAGAAGATACACAATTGTTGCTGTTGCAGAGGGAACTCAAATCAAGGGAGTCGGAGAGATTATCAAGTCTGGGCAGCTTGACCCTCACGGCAATCCTAAGCTTGGAGACGTCTCTGTTTTCATGGCAGAGCAATATATCAAGAGGACTGGTGATGCAAATGTCAGGGACATGGCATTGAAATACATTCCCCGTTCAGGGGAGCCTAGCGTTGATGACAAGATAAATGGCCGGCGTGTAGGAGAGAAAGCACTGCGCTTGATAGAAAAGGATGAATTCAGCAGGATGGTTTCGTTATTGGATGGCAGGACTGCTGATGTGCCCCTTATAGACGTGGTGGATAGGATTAGGATCCTTGATGCCCAGATATGCTTTGATAAGGATAATTACGTGCCTATATTGACTGATAATTATTATCCTGAGAGGGAAGTTGATAAATAAGAAAGGGTAAATTAAGAAAGCATATTAGAAAACAATACTCTCAGTAGCTCCTTGCAAAATAAACATACTTTTCTGCTTTCTTGCCGCAGCTGCAGAAGCAGTTGCCTTTGGGCTCTTCTTGCTTGAATGGCACATTAAGGCTTTTGGCCCCTGTTTCGTCCTTGACTTTGGCTTCGCAATCATAGTTACTGCACCAGGGCGCATATGCTATGTTGCCGCCATCAACTGCTTTTTTTATCTCTGCAAGCGATGATGCCTTGATTATGTGCTCGTCAAGGAACTTCTTTGCTTTGGTATAGAGGTCATCCTGTATGTCTGCGAGCAGCTTGATGACTCTTATGACAACTTCTGAGATCGGGCATGATTCCTTGACTCCTGTGTCCCTCCTGACGAGGATAACATGGTCTTTTTCCAGGTCTTTTGGCCCTATCTCTACCCTTAGAGGAACTCCTTTAAGCTCCCAGCGGTTAAACTTATAGCCTGGACTGTACTCCTCGCTGTCATCAAGCTCCACCCTTATGGTCTTGAGCTCCTTCTTTATGTTATTAGCTAGTTGCAGTATCTTCTCATTCACTGCTGGAGTGTTGCTGAAGAGTATAGGGACTATGACCACTTGCACTGGAGCAATCCTTGGAGGCATTATGAGCCCTTTATCATCGCCATGGATAGCTACCATTATGCCTATTGACCTGGTAGTGAATCCCCAGGAGTTCTGCCAGGCATACTGTCTTTTTCCTTCCTTGTCAAGATAGGTAATGTCAAATGGCTTGGCAAAATTCTGGCCTAGGAGGTGGGCGCTTGCAGCCTGCACTCCCTTGCCTATGGGCATGAATGCCTCGATTGTGACTGTGTAGTCTGCCCCTGCAAACTTCTCATGGTCTGTCTTCTTGCCCCTGAGAACTGGTATTGCGTAGAGCTCCTCATAGGCTCTTGCGTAAAGGTTGAGTATGTCGCTCACTTCCTGGTCTGCCTCTTTTTTCGTGGCAAATACTGTGTGGCCTTCTTGCCAGAGGAACTCCCTGGTCCTAAGGAACGGCACTGGGTGCTTGAATTCCCATCTTACTACGCTGCACCATTGGTTTATCTTAAGTGGCAGGTCCCTATAGGAGCGTATCCACTTGCTGTAGGAATCATACATTATGGTCTCGCTGGTAGGGCGGATGGCTAGCCGCTCCTCGAACTTGGTGTTGCCGTGCTCTGTCACCCAGGCTACTTCTGGTGTGAAGCCTTCGACGTGCTCTTGCTCCTTTTTCAAGAGCGATTCTGGTATCAGCAAAGGGAAATAGGCGTTCTGCACCCCTAGCTTCTTGAATTCCTTGTCAAGGAATGCTTGCACTGCCTCCCATACTGAATACGCATAGGGCCTGACTACCATGCACCCGGAGACTGGGCTGTACTCTATTAGCTCTGCCTTCTGGATCACCTGGGTGTACCATTCGCTGAAGTCCCTAGCCTTGGATATGGTGATGCCTAGCATTGACTTCTCTGCTTCTGTGTTCTTTTTCTGGTTTTTTGTCACTTCATCTATCCTCTTAGGTTTCTTATTCCTATGCTGCCCTTGGGTTTTGGGCTTGAGTTTTTTAACCTTTTGCTTTTTTGAGGCTATTTTCCTAGCTACCATGGCTGAGTATTCTCCCCCAAAACTGCTTTTGCTTTTGATATACTTGCAATTATTCCTTTTTCCTATGGTCTGCCTCTTTCTTTGATAGCAATCCCCCGACTCCTATGACGAGGAATGCTGCAGTCCACCAGCTCAGGCTCCACCAGTACCTCCAGTACATGATGTCGCGTATGAGGTAAAGCACTCCAATTAGCAGTATTACCCAGTACATCCATTTAGGAAACTTCACGATACCACCCCTTTACATGTCTTTACTATTCCCTACATTATGGACTATTTAAAGCTTTTGGCGGATTTTGTGACCGTCGGGATGGCGAGGCGGCTTTCCACCGCATTTATCTTATAACCACTTATTAGTAGTTACAAAATCGAAAAATTTATATACTTCTAACGCCATAAGATAAGCTAAATTCCTTCAAAGCGAGCTAAAAGCCTGCAAAGGCAAAAAAGAAGGTGAACAAAATGGGGGATGGATACCGAGCTTTAGACCGGGATGTTGAGAGCGCTTACAGGATTCTCAAGGCAAAGAACCCGAGGCAGGAGTTCGTTGTAGTGCCTGTCAAGGAGATTATTGAAGGATTCTACCAAGGGATGCCTAGGCTTGCTAAGAAAGAAGAGCCTGCTGAAAAAGAAAGCGAACCCATAAGCGACGAACCCATAAGCGATACAGAAAGGACAAAAACGCTCGCAGAGACAGCTTGAAGGTTCAAAGAGGTGAAAACATGTTCGATATAAGCGATTTATTCAAAAGAAAAGATTACGTGCACCTTGACAAGGGAGAGGCAGCTTGTGCAATTTACGAGTTCGCCAATATGATCCATGAGATAAGGCAGCGTGAAAAAGAGGAAAAGTCCAGGATGGGGCTTGACTGTATATATATGATGGCCTTCCTAGAGCTAGGGAAAAAGAACCTGAGGCCTGATGATGCTGCAAGCGCAGATCTAAAGCAGAAGCACCTGCTCAACATGTACAAGGAAATGCTCAAGTGACTGAGTGAAAACAAAATAAGCCTGATTATCATACAAAGTAATAAATTATCACTGGGTTATCGTAAAAACTAGAGTTGAAAGTGGCTATGCACGAAATCCAGTGTAGGATTTAGGTATATTAATGGCGAAAGCTTTATAAATAGTAAATTCCAGGAATAAAGTAAAGCGAATCTAACATCGTTTTGGGGGAATGCTCATATGATAGAAACTGACGTGAGAAAGTTCTTTACGCTTGAGGATGGAGTACAGATAGAGAGGCACGTGAGAGTACTTGATAATTCATTTGTCTTTACCAATGGCAAGGGGGAGGCCATCTCTAAGAAGCAGAAGATCACTGAGGGCATGATCAAGCATGTTGTTACTGAGCTGGTTGGCGAGGAAGCCATCCCAATCATCTTCTATCTTCGCGGCAAAAAGCAGATTTCTGAGTTCATAATTGCAGAGGAGCTAGACCTTGAGATCCATTTCACCAGGAACCTATTATATAGGCTTCTAGAGTTCAACATAGTCTCTTTCATAAGGAAGAAGGACAGGATAAAGGGCTGGTATATCTGCTATTGGGACTTTAACGAGCACATGGTCCCTTATCTTGCAGAGAAGATACGCCTTTCTAAGATTGCCAAGCTCAAGGAGCGCCTTGAGAAAGAGCAAAATTTCGATTTCTACATGTGCAGGAACGCTTGCACCAGGATGCCCTTTGAGAAGAGCATGGAGTTCAACTTCAAGTGCCCTGAGTGCGGAGAGCTAATGCATGAGCAGGACAATGCTCGTACCAAGCAGTTCATAGAGGAGCAGATTAAGGAGCTTGAGAGCAAGAAGAGCCTCTAGGTAGACTTTACTTTGTTGCTCATAAAATTCTTTCTTCTCTCATTAGTTCCTGAATTAGCTCTAGCTTCTGGTTAAGCTCTTTTGCCAGGACTTTGCTCTGCTCAAGATGGAGCTGGCTTTGCTTTCTTGGCAGCTTTTTTATGAGCATATCGCAGATTTCATCAAAGCTGTAGCCCTGCTCCCCTGCATATATGCATATGCGCATGAAGCCTAGCATGCCAAAACCTGCTAGCTTGTCAGCATCATAGAGTATCTTGGATTCTATAGGGATGGTTAAGCCCTGCTCCTTTAGCGAATGGTTGCTTATTGCCTCCAATGTGAGCGCTAATTCCTCTTCTGTGAGGCTTATCTTGCCAAGGAAATGGCCTACCATCTTGATTGATTCCTTGCCATGCCCTTCTCCTTTGCCACCGAACTGCCTTGAAACGTCATGGAGCAGGCTTGAGGCTATGAGCGCTTTCCTGCTTGCACCTGTGCCTTTTGCCAGCTCAAGCGCATATCCTAGCACTTTCTCTGCATGGTCAAGGCCATGGGCAGGGCTTGCTTGTATGCCTAATAAGTATTCTGAGCACTTGTTCATCAATTCCTTCTCTTCATCCGTCAATCCCAACATGGTCCAGCCTCCTGAATAATTCTTT
Organism: Candidatus Woesearchaeota archaeon; assembly: GCA_016935175.1. Taxonomy (GTDB): domain Archaea; phylum Nanobdellota; class Nanobdellia; order Woesearchaeales; family SM23-78; genus SM23-78. Next base: position 11,590 of record JAFGRK010000010.1, read on the forward strand.
TTTCAAGTTAAAATACCTTTTTTCTATCTCTGGCTTGTCCTTGACTAGCTTAATGTCGTCCCATTTTGCAGGTGTGAAGGGCAGTCCATTGTTTTTTTTCTCTATCACAACATATGTCATGGTTGTGCCTGCCTGCTTGGTTAAGTAACTACGATGTATGCCGTCAAGTATGACGTAGTTGCCGTTGTATGACTCTGCTATTGGCGGTATGTAGAATGATATTGCTGGCTTTTCTTGGAACTCCCCGCAAGCTATGAATGGGTAGAGCTTGGAGATGCCTGCTGAGCAGAAGTTGCTTAGTACCCTTGGAAAATCTGACATGAAGCTCAGCAGCTTCTCTTCTTGAACAAAGGTCTGCCCTAGGTACAGCCCTGCAGGGTCTATCCTGAAGACCTTTATGTCAGCGTCCTGATATGGCTTTTCTTCTGGCTTGCCGTTGAGCCTGACATTCCTTAGCAGCGTGTCAAGAGTGTCTTTTGGCATTGCCTCTATGCAATTCGTATTCTCAAGCTGCCTTAGGCAAACCACTTTTTCTGCTTCATACTTGGAAAAATCCAGGCCAGTCCTTTCTTCGAGCAGCCCTATATCTAGCTCTAGTAATGTTGGTTTCAAGTTCACACCTCAGCACATAAAGAATTTTGTTTGAAGGATGATTATCAATTGCTCACTATAGCTTCTGCACAGCTTCCAGGTCTTTTATCCTTTGCTTGGCGTCAATGCTGGTGCGGAAGATGTTCCAGAACACTTTTTGCAGCCAGCCTACCCATTCTTCATCATAAACCTCGTAAAATATCCTGGTCTTGTGCTTGAGCTCGCTTTTCTTGTAGTCACGAGGGTTCTTCTCTTCCTTGAGCCTGATTTCCTTGTCATCAATAATAAATCCCCTTAATGGCTGGCTTGCGTGCCTTATCTCTATTGCTTCCCTTCCTATCTTATGGTTTATTGCCATTATCCTCTTGAAGTTCTCCAGGGATGTAATGTCAATCCTTGCAAGCACCTTGAAGCTTACCCCTCGCCTTGCTGCTTCCTCTATGTGCTCCAGGATGTTCTTTTTCTTCTCTTTCATCTCAAGAAAGCTCATGTTGCCTGCAAAGTAGAGTATCTGGCTTTCTGCCTTAGCAAATAGAGCTGCAAGATTCTGCTTGGTTGCCACGCTTTCCTCCTCTACTACTTCTGAAAAAGCTTTTTTCTTGTTTGCGTCAACGTATTGGTAGATGTCGAGTGGGCTGAAGTCTTCCTTGCCCTTAGCTGATTCTATCTGCTTGAAGAGCCGTTCCTGGAACTGGCTTGAATGGATTTTCTCTGTGTTGTTCCAGTAGACAATCTTCAATGCTCCTCTTGTCCCTCCCCTAAAGGTCCTGGTGCCTATCGCGCCTGTCTCTGTGCCTATTTTCTCGACATAGCTGTCTGCTGTGCGCCAGTTCTTTTGGATAAGAAAGGCTATCTCCTGGATAGTCCTTGGCCTGATGTAAACGAATTCTGTGATTTTCTTCTCGATGTCTTTGTTTAGGACCATTGATGTTTCCTCGTTGAAATCCTGACCGTCGCTGCCTTCTTATGCAACGTTTACGCTAGTAAACTTGCATGGCGCGGCGGAACTGAGCGAACTCATGTGTGAGCGAAGTGAAGCAGGGCAGGATTTCCAAATCCCAAAATACGTTATTATCATATTGTTTTAATATTTATCTATGTTATTGGCAAATATTATGCAACGCTATGAATCAGCTAATCAAGGCGCATTACCCTATTTGGCGTTGCACACAAGATAAGCCTTTCTGGCTCAGAAGGTGCAACGCTGAGGCTTCCCTTATCACGGCATTTGTAACCACTACATAGTTGTTAAAAAACGAAAGATTTATATACTAGAACTGCCATTAAAGACGATAATTGCTATTCGGGTGATACTATCGAATATATACGCTTGACCAACCTGGGGAATACTGTTTTAGGCAGGATGCTGCTAAAGGAAAAGCCCTCTAAAGGATGGAGCTCACCACAGGCAATTGAAGGATTCAAAAGAATGTTCTCAACCTATCACGCCCAGGTAAGCAACCCGATCCTCAAGGAAGGCACTGATCTCTACCAGATAAAAGGAATTTTTGGCACTAAGCAAGAAATCCAGCCAGATCTCAAAAAGCATTTTGCAGAGTATGAAAGGCTAGGCCTTATCACCACTGCTAATTCAATAAGCTCGCTTGACGAAGCCATTGATGCCATTGGGCATGAAAACCGGATCAATCCGATAAAATACCTGAAAGAGGCAACCATTGACCTCACTGGCCTTTGCAACCTTAAATGCAGGCATTGCTACAGGGGAGGCTCACATGAGGGAGAATATGGCCTTTCAGTAGAGCAGCTAAAAGAGGCATTGAATCCATTATTTACAGCAGGAGTTAAACAATTCACTTTCACAGGAGGAGAGCCGACCTTGAGAGCAAAAGACCTCATCACGCTCATTGACTATATTAACAGAAATAGCTACCCAAAAAGGATAGCAGTGCTATCCAACGGCGCCTTTCCCAAGCCTCATGAGCTTGTGCAAGAGCTAGCACAACGTGACCATGTGTTCTTGCAGCTAAGCCTTGACTCATACGAGAGAGAAGCAACTGACCATAACCGGGGAGTGCCAGGGACTTTTGCCAAGGTAAAAAAAGTGGTCCAGCTAAGCAAGAAAGAAGGCTTGCCTGTGACCTTGCAAGTGCACATGCTAGGAAACAACAGATCAGAAGAAGCCCAGGCTAACAGCGAATACTTTGGTAACAACGTTCACTCTGTAAGTGAGACCAAGGGCATGCTGATGTTTGGCAATGCAGTAGAGAACGGCCATCTGCCTTCGTACAAGCACTTCATAACGCTAGGGGGACTAAGCCCGAAGTACAGCCATAATGCAGGCTGGTGCAAAGGATTCACCAGGCCTACCAGATTGATTATCAGGGCCGACGGTGAGGTAACTAACTGCAATTACACCTATGCTCTCCCAGAGGAATTCGGCAACCTTAACTCTTCCTCAATGGTTGACATCATTAATAACATCCAAGGCACTAGAGCCTACGAGATGTTCAAGGATGGCAGCATAGAATCCTACCAGGAAGAGCTTGACAAGAACATTTTCGGCAGGAGGTTCAGCACTAGCTGCGAGCCAATGGCACTCACACTCGCCTATGGCATGATAAAAGAAAAATTAATAAGGGAGGGAGCAAAAGACCCTGTGGCCCAGGCCAACCTTGAAGTGGCAAGAAAGTACAAGTATGCTCATTAAAGGATAATCAGGATAAAAACAAAACAAAGGTGATAACATGACATATACAACACCAGCGATGTTTAACGCAAGAAAGAAGCCTGCCTATGACAGCGAGAACGGCTGCACAGCAGAGCCTAGTGATTGCACAATGGAGAAAGCCAGGATTACTGGACGTGATAAGGATAGCGGACATGGCAAGCCCTTGCCTGACATTCCTTTAGAGAGGCTTGTAGCTCCTTCTGCAGAGGATGAGTTCATAGCAAGGATTGAGGCAGGAGAAAAAGATGATATCTACATACCGCCTGATGTCATAAGGCAGTCTGAACTGCTTTCCAAGGAGTCTGAGCCGCTTCCCTATCTGCCTGAAACTGCTCCTCAAGTAGTTTACCCAGAAAACCTAGCTCAAGATAGCATCTATGCAGCCTTGGCCAAAGTAGAGGAGCCAAAGGCCTTGGGCAACGCGCATTACGGTGCTTCACCTAAGCTGCCTGAAAGAAAGGCAGAAGAACACATATCATCCTCTAGTTGGAGGCGTGATGAAAAGAATGCCAAGGGAAAGAAGCTGAAAAGCAAGGAATCCATTCGTATTGACAATTAAATTTTTTAATTCTTTTTTGTTGTTATTAGTCTTTTTTGCTACCTAGCATCGCAATGCGAGCGTAGCCTCTTTTCCCCAAAGGTTACAAAAGCCAAAGGCTTTTGAACAAAAGGAACAAAGTTCCTTTGCGCTAGAAAAGCCTCGGCTTTTCTTCGCGCCTCAAA
>JAFGRK010000011.1 GCA_016935175.1 Candidatus Woesearchaeota archaeon
ACAAAAAACATAACACTCGTAAGGAATAGCGCTGAAAACATCTCAGCAACATTCACAGACACAGACACAACAATAGGAAACTGCAGCGCGACAGGAAGCTGCACCAACATAATTTACACTAATACTAATTTCGACAACACAAGCACCAGCGATATTGACGTAAGCGGGACATATGGAGCGCTTGAATTGCAAATAAAGCCAGACAGCATAAACGGCACAGAACTGGCAGACACCATAAATCTTGATGCTAACCTGGCAGTCACAGGCTACAATGTAAGCTTTGACTCAGGGACACTGTTCGTGGACAGTAATAATGACAGGGTGGGAATAGGCACATCTTCTCCTAACCAAGCCTTGCATGTAGTAGGCAATACCAACATGAGCGGTTATAATATCACTACTATTGATTGCATAGTGTTTGACAGCGGCGGAAAAATTTGTGCTCTGATCGAATAAATCTGGCTCATATTCATATTTCGCGAAACAAATTTTTTAAGCAGCAGATTTTGAGTGCTCAAGCCTTTTTGAGCATTTAAAAAAAAAGACAGGCTGAGAGTTGGTGAATTATGGGAAGAAGAAGAGATCTCAGGAGTATTAGGAATAATACCTTTATCGTAAGTAATTCACCAACCAGCAATTCTTCTCGTAGGACCAGCTCTCATCCTGTTCTTAAGATATATGTTGTGATGCCGGCATTTAATGCTAGCAGAACAATTGCAAAGGTATTCGCTAGGATACCAAGGGATGTGATAATAAAAATATCTGGGTTTATTGTTATTGATGACGGCTCTAATGATAATACTATGAGAGAAATTAAGCGACTAAAAAGGAGATATCATATCATGCTAGCCAGGCACAAAAAGAATCAAGGCTATGGCTCTGCCCAAAAGAGCGGGTTTAGGCTGGCTTTGAAGCATAATGCTGACGTTGTGGTGCTCTTGCACTCTGATGGCCAGTATCCACCTGAGATGCTAGGGAAGATGGTTGAGCCATTGCTTTCTGGAAAAGCAGATATTGTTGGTGGAAGCCGATGGTCTTATGGCCGGATGTTAGGGCGAGGGATGCCAGTCCATAAGTACATAGGCAATTTTTTGCTTACGGGGATTATGAACCTTGCTTTCAGGAAGAGATTATCATGCTACCACAGCGGCTATAAGGCATACTCGAAAAAAGCATTGGAAAGCATTGATTTCAGCAGGTTCTCTGATAAGTTTGATTTTGATTCGGAGATGCTAGTTGCAAGCTTCAAGCACAATCTAAAGATTATTGAAATTCCTATTCCAACCCATTATGGGGATGAAGTATCCTATCTTAAGCCAATGGAATACGGCCTTGGCATTTTAAGAATCATTGGAAAATACATAAGGGGGTATTATTAACATGAAGAAAAAGGTATTAGTCACTGGCGGAGCAGGATTTATCGGTAGCCATGTAGTTGATCTTCTTATAAATAAAGGCCATGAAGTAGTGGTAGTCGATAATTTATCTACTGGTTATGCTTATAATTTAAACCCAAAGGCTACTTTTATCAAAGGGGACCTGCAGGATGAAAAGATATGCAAGAATGCAGTCAAAGGAGTGGATGTGGTGTATCATTTAGCTGCCCATGCAGCAGAAGGCCAAAGCATTTTCTGCCCAGTATATAATGCAAAGGCCACTTACTTAGGCTTCCTGCAACTGATTACGTGTGTTATTAACAGCAGTGTAAAGACATTCGTTAATGTTGGAAGCATGGCATCATATGGAAACCAGCGAAAGTTGCCTTTTAGGGAGGAGTATTTAAAAGATCCACAAGACCCATACGCCATACATAAGTACGCCATTGAAAAGGTGCTTGATTCATACTCAAGGCTTTTTGGCTTGAATGCAGTAACCATAATACCCCATAATGTTTATGGGCCCAGACAAGACATCTCCAACCCGTATAGGAATGTGATAGGAATATTTATCAACAGGCTTCTTCAAAACAAACCGCTCATAGTATACGGGGACGGGTTGCAAAAAAGGGCTTTTACTTATATTGATGATTGCGCACCCTACATCGTAAAGGCGGGCTTTAGCTCAAAGGCTTGGGGTGAAAAGATTAACATCGGTAGCGAAGAGGTCGTTACCATAAAGCATGCTGCCGAATCGGTAAAGAGGATTTTTCAATCTAAAAGCAAAATAATATTCACCGATGACAGGCCTCTTGAAGTTAAAGAGGCATTCTGCTCTTCTGACAAAGCAAGGCAGATGTTAGGTTACCATACTAGCACCAGCCTAGAACAAGGCTTGGAAAAAATGGTTATTTGGGCAAAAAGCAACGGCCCTATAAAGTTCAAGTACTGGAAAAAGCTAGAGATAAAAAGAAAAGTTCCTACTACCTGGAGCAAAAAGTTGATTTAGGAAAAATGAGAAAGAGAGCCAAAGCAAAAAAAGGGAATGAGCAAGCAAGCACAGCCACAAATAACAGGCATTTGACTGAGAAAGAAGGCTTTGACATGCTATCAGGCATGATTACTGCAGATTATTTTGACAACAAGGAGATCTTTTTCAAGGATGCCATGGAGAATAAGCATGCTTTATCAATGATTGGTAAAATCAATGGCAAATTCATACTAGAGCTTGGGTGTGGCCCGGGGTTGGACACAGTATTCTTGGCCCAACAAGGAGGCAGGGTGACTGCGGTCGACATATCAGGAGGAATGATCAGGCTCACTAGGAATATGCTCGAGAAGCACAATCTGATGGGGGTGAAAACAGTAATATGCCCCATTGAGAAGCTGAATTTTTCTAGCATCATGCCTGAAAGCTTTGACTTGGTATTTGGCAGGGATGTGATGCATCACTTAGATTCTGAAAAAACCATCCTTGTTGTTTTTAAAGCTCTGAAAAAAAATGGAAAGGCAGTGTTTGTTGAGCCATTAAGGCACAATCCTATTGTAGAATGGGTAAGGCATAATTTCCGGCAAGGCAGGACTCCTTATGAAAACGCCCTTAGCCTAAAAGAGATAGAAAAAATGGGTAAAGGGTTCAAAAGGGTTGAGCATGAGGAATTCAATTTCTTCACTTTGTTGGTGTATTTGCTATTTGTAGTCGTAGAGAAATCCAGGGGAAATAAGCTAAGGGTTTGCTGGTGGTATGATATTTCCAAGGGCTGGAAATATAGGCGACTTTACCTGGCTTTGCAAAAGTTAGACAAGCTTTTTTTGGGATTGTTTCCGTTCATGAAAAAGTATTGCCTTACAACCGTAGTGGTGCTATATAAGCAATAGTTCAATAAGTCAATTTAGACAATAAAAGAATTCAGCAGGGAAAGAAAAAAAATGGCAGAGATAATATTGGTGCAGCCAGAAGTTGGCGATATGGACTCTGTGCGCAGCGCTCCATCCATCCCAGCTAGCCTGCTGCATGCAGCAACTCTTGTAAGCAGGGAGTTTGATGTTAAGCTAATTGACCAGAGGCTTGATAAGATGTGGAAGAAAAGCCTGGCAAAGGAACTTGCCAAGAAGCCCTTATGCGTCGGAGTAACTGCCATGACAGGGATGCAGATAAAGCATGCTCTTGAAATCAGCAGGTTTGTCAAAGAGAAAAAAGGTGATGCTAATGTTCCTGTTATTTGGGGAGGGGTGCATGCTTCACTTCTTCCAGAGCAGACCCTTAAGAATAAGTTCATTGATATTGTAGTTAAAGGTGAAGGGGAAGAGAGTTTCTTGGAGCTGGCAAGAGCCTTGAAGGATAATAAGCCTTTAGAAGGCATTCATGGGGTCTGGTATAAAAAGAACAATAAGATATGCGGCAATACAGACAGGGCTTTCCTTGATTTAGACAAGCTTCCTGATATTCCTTACCATCTGGTTAATGTTAGTGATTATCTTCAATTGTATGATAACAGGAAATCTTTAGCAATACAAACTTCAAGGGGATGCCCTAACCAGTGCACTTACTGCTATAATGTTGTTTATAATAAGCGTCGCTGGAGAGGTTTAAGCTCAGGCACTGTTATTGAAAGGATTAAGCTGGCTGTAAAGGAATTCGGTGTTGAAGATGTATACTTGCTGGATGATAATTTCTTTATTGACATGAAAAGAGCAAAGGCAATTGCTCAGGGCTTAAAGAGGCTCGGGATTACCTGGCAAGCGCAGGGCGTTACTGTTGAATCTATTGATGTGATGAGCAATGATTACCTAAAGCTGCTTGAGCAAAGTGGGCTCAGAAGGGTCACCCTGGGTATTGAGAGCGGCTCTCCAAGAATAAGAAGGCTGATAGGGAAGAATGATGATGTTGATAAGATTATCAGGGTAAATAAGAGGCTTAGGGGGCAAAACATCATTGTCTTCTGCTCTTTTATCACTGGCTTTCCGACAGAGACAAGAGAGGACTTGCAAAAAACAATCAGCCTGATTTTTAGTTTGCTAAAGGACAACCCTAACATGAGGAATTCCCCGGTTTACAATTTTATCCCTTATCCTGGAACTAAGATGGCAGAGTTGGCAAAAAAGCATGGCTTCAAGGAGCCTGTTTCCCTAGAGCAATGGGCAGACTTTGCCTATAGTAACTCTAATGTCCCTTACATTGGCAGCATTGCCAGCAAGAAGGAGCTTGAATCCTTATACTTTTCATCAATCTTTATTGATGACAAGTTCAGGGAGTACACTAGCTCAGGGCTAATAAGGATTTTAGCCAGGCTTTACAGGCCTTTTGCCAGGTTCAGGGTCAGGAACCTGTTTTTCAAGTTCATGATAGAAGAAAAAATCAAGAGGCTGATAGCAGGATGAAAATAACCTTTGTATATGCTGCATGGGAGAATCTTGGGATAGAATACCTGTCTGCAATACTGAAGGAAAAAGGCCATGATACAGAGCTGGTGTTTGACCCACAGCTATTTGATGACACTGCTGTCTCAATAGGTTTCCTTAAGAAAAGTTTCAGTTATGAAAAGAAAGTGGTAGGCCAAATTGTTAATTCTAAGCCAGACCTTGTTGCTTTTTCTGTTGTATCAAGCAGCTATGTTTGGTCTTGCAAGATTGCAAGGCAGGTAAAGAAAAGGCTGAAGGTGCCTGTTGTTTTTGGCGGCATACACCCCACATCTGTGCCTGATGAGGTGATTAAGAAGAACTTTATTGACTTCGTTGTAGTAGGGGAAGGATTTGGTGCCATGCCTGAATTAGCTGAATGCCTGGAAAAAGGAAAAAGCCCGGAAAAAAGCAATATGAGTTATAACATCCAAAATGTCTGGTTCAAGAAAAATGGCAAGATAATCAGGAACAAGCTTAGGCCTTTAGTTGAGGACTTGGATTCCCTGCCCTTTCCTGACAAGGACCTGTATTATCAGAAACTGCCTTATTTCAAAGGAACCAACTATACCACCATAACTGGCTTAGGATGCCCTTTCAGTTGCACTTACTGCAATAATAGCATCTTAAAGAAGCTTTACATGAATAACGGAAAATACCTCCGAAGAAGAAGCGTTGATAATGTGATCAGAGAGCTTAAGGAAAGAAAACACAAATACAAGATTAAGGGAGTGATATTCCAGGATGAGATTTTCATCTATGACTTAAAATGGCTAGAGGAATTCTCAGCTAAATACAAAAAAGAGGTTGGCATTCCTTTTTTCTGCTGGGTCCATCCAGGCATGATCAATGGTAATACTGTTAATCTACTAAAAAGTGCAGGTTGCCAAGAAGTGGATATGGGAATCCAAACCATGAGCCCTGAAACAAGAAAAGAAATACTCCATAGGAATGTTTCAAACAAGCAAATCAAGCAAGCCATTAGGCTGCTAAGAAAAGCAGGAATATGGATAACAACAGACAATATTTTCGGCTTGCCAGGGCAGACTGAGGAGGAGCTTCTTGAGATGGCCAGGTTCTATTCTGAAAACAGGGTTGGCCTGGTGTCTGTTTACTGGCTGAGCTATTTCCCCAAGACAGAAATAGTGGATATTGCAAGGAAAAGAGGAATCCTTGATGATAGTGACATATACAAGATTAATAATGCGTTAATTCCTGAGTTCTGCGTTACAAAAAACACCCACATATCCAGTGATAAAATCAAGAACGCTAATGCCAAGAATTTTTCAAGGATTAAGAACCTTGTTTACTTTAGTGCCTATGCCCCTAAAAAGCTGGTTAGTTATATTATAAAAAAAAGAATCTTCAAGCTTTTTCCTTCAGCCAATATGTTCATGATTAATGCTTTTATCGCCCGCATTAAGAATATGATGCTAGGCAATAAGCGAGTTATCCTGACTGACAAGATCTCTTATCAATACCTGTATTTTGTGGTGAAGAAGATTATTCCCTGGAAAGACCGATGATGAGAACAACAAGAAAAAATCTGGATTTTGAATCTATCAAGCTAGGGCTCAAGGCACTATTCCATCCAATAGAAGTATTCAGGAGCATCAAGTCTGGGCACAAGCTTGACTACAGGGTTATCATCCCTTTCCTGTTATTGGCAGGCATTAACTATGCCTTTATTATCATCTTAACCCTCAGCAAAAAGATTCCCAGTATGGCTGATTATCCTTACTTTATTATCATGGCTTTCTTGGGCCCTGGCATCTGGCTCTTTGGCTCTGTTTGCCTTTACTATATCTCAAGATGGCTATTCAGGAGAAAAGTTGACTTCTACTCTGTTGAAAGAGCCATGTTCTACCTATGCATGATATGGGTTGTTGCTCCTTTCTTTGACTTCCTCCACCTAATCTTAAAAGTGGGGGTGGTGCCGCTCTGTAGGGGAGAGTTTTGCTCAAGATACGTTGGCATTGAGCTGCATTTTGCATGCATACCTGCTATCATCTGGCTGAGCTTAGAGATATACTCATTTTTCAAAGAAACTGTTAAGGTAGAAAGGAAGCAGCTTATTGTTGCAATGCTCTTCTCAATCCTTGCTTTTCCTGCTTGGAAGCTGCTTGCAAAAACAATTGACTTAACAGCTAATTTTATGTCTGGATTAGGAGCACTAAGGGCTAGTGTTTGGAGCAGCTTAACCATAGCTGTAGTTCTGGCATATATCGTCATCTCATTCATCTTAAAAAAGCATATACTAGGCAAGCTAAGGTTAACTGAGGCGCTTGTTGCAATGCTATTTGTGGCAGGTATGTTCTTGGTTAACTACAATCTCCACCAGCCCATCAGTGTATCTGAGCAGGTCAGTGTGGATAGCTTTACGCTAGTAACAGGCTCATTCACAGAATACCACGGAGATTATGAGAGCGGAGAAGTAGGGAATGTTGCTGGAGGAAAAGCTCAAGGAGCTTACGACTACACTAAGAACTACACTGGCTCATTGGACCTAACCCATGACCCTAACAGCATAGAATTTAATATTACAGAAGTCAGGTGCATAGTTAATTTCACTGGTGATACCCAGGATGATACTGCAGCAGGCCCCCCGAATTCTCCAAGAGCCATGTGCATGATAAATGGGATTGATAGTGACAGCAGCTGGCAAAATGCCTTAGACCCTGGAAACGTGACATATACTTGGAGCACTCCTTCCTCGCTTGGCCTGAAGCTGTCTGACAACAATGTGAGTGTCAGGCTGCAGGCGATGATTCTGGGCACGCAGCAGATAATGCTGACTACATAGAATATGACAGCGTCTGGGTAGAGGTTAAATATGACAACATTTCTAATGCCGCAGTTTCGCTTATAGAGCCAAGCACAGACCCTAACATAACAACAGACAGCTACTTTAACCTCACATGCAGGATTAATTGCACTGATGAGGACACCAACTGCAGCATAACCCTTTATCCTAGGTATTGTTATGGCAGCCTTAGCTGCACCCCTAACACAACCATACCTGTCAGCGGATCATACCTTAAATCTAATGTATCATCATACCAGCTAACTCTTCCTAATGGCACATCTGAAAATAAAACTTTTTACATAACAGGAACTGCCAATAATTATACTGTAGGCTGCATGATGGAGTCAGCCAACCCCCTTAGCCAGAACACCAGCAGCCAAGGAGTCACAATAAGGCAAGGAATGTCAACGCCAAGGGTAACTAGTCCTACTGTTAATGCCACCTACCCTTTGAATAATACCCGCATAAACATCAGCGTAGATGTTGTTAATCCGGGCTATACTATAGACAAGGTTATTGCGAGAGTCTATTACCCAAACGGGACAAGCCAATCCAATTATACCCTGAGCAGCACTTCAGGGGATGTTTACTGGAATGCTAGCTACACAGCAAATGCTTATCCAAGCGGAACATACAATATAACCATATATGCCAACAACACTGCTGGTTATGAAAATGGGACTGAGAAAACCTGGTTTGCGCCAATACCCAACATTAGCCAGCAGGCCAGCATAAGCATTGATGGGATATTTGATGACTGGAGCAGCCTCTTGATTGCCAGCGACTTGATTGGGGATACATCAGGGGGCGGAAACAGTTTTGATATCAAGCAAGCAAGCTTTGCCCACAGCAGCACTTATTTTTTCGCGAACATAGTCGTAAATGGAACTGTCAACTTATCTGATTCAAGCAAGTATTATGCAGTTTACCTTGGCTTTGGAAGCAACGCCCTTAACCAGACTTCTGCCAGCGGAATAACTCTTCCTTTTCCCTATAGCTACAGGGCCCAATTGAATGGGACCAACTGCAGCATCTTTAACCACAGCAACAATTATCAGGGCCCTTGCGAATTTAGCAACAACTCAAATTCCATAGAGCTAGGCATCAACCTAAGCTTGATAGAGAACGTATCGATTTTTGAAAGCCTGGTTAACATATCCTTTGAAACAGGCACTGCAGGGTCTAGCTATGACTTTGCTCCTGACCTTAAAAGCTTCTTGCTTTATGGAGAAAGGTTTGAATGCAGAGTAAGCAATTCTGACTTCTATGTTTATGGCAACGGCCATGACTGTGATAAAATAATAAATTCAACTGATAATTCAAGCTTTGTTTATTCAGTCATTGACCAGGCTTCTGGCAATGGCCAAACCTATCAGAACAGGATTTATGTTGCAAGCACATCCAATATTTCTGCAGGTGAAGACTTGTTTGTTATCCAGATGACAGGAACTGGGAATGGCTCATGGGAAATATGCGACGTTGTCAATGTGTCTGCTGATGACTATGTCAACTGCTCTAATAACCTCACCTACACCTACCAAGCAACAGGGGCTCAGGTTGTAGTTATGCCTCAATGGCTTGACCTCACAATAAAGGACGGAGGAGTGCTGACTGCTCCTGCCTGGAACGGCACTGCCGGAGGAGTTATTGCTTTCAGGGCAAGAGGGCTTATCAACATCACCAGCACAGGAAAAATCAATGCCACAGGCATAGGCTTCAGTGCAGGAACAGGCCCTGGGGCTGGAGGAGGCTCTGGAGGAGGAGGAGGAGCAGCAGGTAATACTCCTACTGGTGGATGCGGAGGAGGAGGAGGAGGCGGAGGAGGAGGCCAAGGAGGCTCTTATGCTTCTGTTGCTTCAACCACTGATGGAGGAGGAGGCGGAGGAGGAGGAGCAAGTGCAGGAATGGTGTCTGGTGGTGATTATGCTGATGGGGGTGAAGGAGGTAATGGCACTGATGCTTCTAACGGAGGAGATGGTTCTGCAGTTGGTTTTATGCAGTCAGCAGGAGGAGCAGGAGGAGGAGGTGCTAAGGATGGTATTGGGGGAGCAGGAGGAATTCATGGCGGCTCAGGTGGAGATGGATCACCAGGCGGTAACAGCACTGGGGGGACAATGGGAGGAGCAGGAGGCTATGGAACTAATAATACTGGCGCTGGAGCAGGAGGAAACGGAGGCAGCCTGGGCTCATCACATGGCTTAGCTGATTTATCACTTATTTTCTTAGGAAGCGGAGGAGGAGATGGAGGCCAGGGAGGGACTGGGGGCTCTAGTACTGTAGGAACAGGAGGAACTGCAGGTAGCAAAGGAAGTGGTGGAAAAGGAGGGGGAATAATTTATTTTTCTGGAATCACTATCAATAATTCTGGTGTTGTTGTTGCAGACGGTCAAGATGGAGATGAAGGAGAGGAAGGAAGTTATGGTCTATCTGCAGGAGGAGGCGGAGGGGGAGGGGGAGGAGGAGGAGGAGGAAGCGGAGGAAGCATATACATAGTGGGGAATTATATAAGCTTAGGATACAACATTACTAATTCTAGCGGAGGAAGAGGAGGCACATTTGGAAAAGGAGGCAATGGAGGACTAAGCAATGGAAATTATGGTCGAGGAGGAAATTTCTCAGGAGAAGGAGGTATTGGTGCATATACCGATGTTATGTCTGTTAATGGAGGTGGAGGTGGGGCAGGAGGCAATGGAAGCGCAGGAGGAACAGGGAGGATACATGTAGACTTCTATTATGAATTCAGCGGCCAGACTTATCCTGAGGCAGACATATCTTATGTAGGGAATCCTTGCGAGTGCCCTGGCTTGAATATTGATTGGGATATGAACATGACTTTGAATTGCACTGTCAACAACGACTGCGACATAGGGACAGGGCATCTTAATTTCACAGACACAGGGTACTTCATATGCAATGCAACAATTAATCTCACTGAGATGCAGAAGCCTTATCCTGACCAGATAGTCTATGTGGGCAGAAATTGCATCTTAAACTTCAGATAACTGAAAGAGTTGTTTATTTTGTTGGCCTGCCAACAATTAAATATCTTTCATTACCTGGATGAATCCCTGTTATAGTGAAATATTTCTCAAATTGAGGAATTGTTTTTTCTATTGGCTGCCCCCAGGCAGAGTTAGATGATATTAGCAAGCCAGAAGGGGACAGGGTCCTTTGCGTTTCCTTTAGTATTGCATCTTGGCAATCACTAACATAACCAAGCCATTTTTCCTTTGGCAAAACTTTGAAACGCACATATTCCTTAACAGGGACGCAACAGCCGTATAGCCCCAGCATCAACGCCAAATCAATGGATGAATCTGGGAAAGGCTGTTTTCTCACATCAGCCTTGACAAAGATAGAATTTGATGGCAAGCTAAGCTTGGAAAAGAAATCATGGGCTTCATTGCTTAGGTCCATCTCTATCAAGAAATCCACAAGTTCAGACTTGTTGCCAGATGGGTTCCTGGCTCCACAGCCCAAATCAAGCACTAATCCTTTCCCGTGCCTTCTCAATAAGTCTTCAAATATGACCACATGTGACTCTTCAACCAATCCGTATAAATCGCTAATTACTCTATTGTTAATCATGCCATCAGCAAGAACAACGAGCTAATTATAAAATTTTCTAAAGTTCAGTGCGGGATATCAAAAAAATCTAGACTTATAATAGCCTATTGGTCTTATAACAGTCTATTTTTTCTACTTTGATTTTATGCTCCTCACTTTCTGCTCTTCCTTGGTCTTGAACAAAAGCCAGTTGTTTGGCCCTGCCTTCTCAAACCTTAGCAGGGTGTATCTTCCTTTGAGCTTTTTGCCGTGCAAAATAAAGACGAATTTCTTGTCTTCTTTTCCTTCCTGCTTTCTTGCCTCGAGCTCATATGTGCCTTTGTCCCATATCTCTACCTTGCCTGCGCCGTAGCTGCCTTCCTCTATCTCCCCTTCAAAATTTGCATAAGAAAGGTCGTGGTCATCCACCATTATAGCTAAGCGTTTCACATCTGGCTCAGTGCTCGGCTCCTTGGGCACCACCCAGCTTTTCAGGACTCGGTCCATCTCTAGGCGAAAATCATAGTGCAGGTTTCTAGCTGAGTGCTTCTGCACAACAAAAATAAGAGGCTTAACTTTATTTTCTTTATAACCGACCTTATTTTTCGCGCTCATCTTTACTCAGGTATAGTGAGAAATTGAATATCTTAAGCACTTTTATCACATCTTCCTTTTCAACCTTGTCCTTGAGCCTCATCCTGGCTGCTGCCCTTGCCATGTTCATGATGCCTATCACCATCCTGGGGCTGATCTCCACCAGGAACTGGCCCTCGTCCTTCTTGACATCAGAAACAAATCCTTGTATCAGTGGGCTTAGGCTCTTGTCAAACTCAACATTCCTTTTCAATGCATATGCAACGTATTCCTTTATGAAATGCTTGTCCTTCTCTGTAACTGCCTTCCTCTCGCCTTTGATTATGTTGTCTGTTATCTTTAGGAATTCCTCTGTGCTTGGCTTCCTTATGAGGAAGACCAAGTGGAACCTGCTTAGCAGGGCAGAATCAAAAGGGACTTGCCTTTTTAGCACTTCTATTGTCCTGCCTACAAACCTCTCCCCTTCAGGGTTGGCTGTTGCAAAGACATTCACATTAGCCTCTAGCTTAAGATGGGTGTCTGCCTTGTCATAAGTGATGAAACCTTTTTCCATGGCATTGAGCAATCCTGCCCTGTCAGTGCTCTTCAATAGGTTGAGCTCATCAATGCAGGCAATGCCGTTGTTAGCCAAGGGAAGGATGCCTTTCACTACTTCCTTGCCTATAACCACTACAGTCAATCCTGCCTTGCTTGCGCCGCTTCCAAGGCCAAAGCTGCTTATGGGCGCAAGATCTACTATGCTGTGAAGGATGTCTGTCTTACCAGTCGCAGGGTCGCCTAGGAGCAGGACATGGGATTTTTCCTTTGCAAAGAGCTGGATCAGCCCTGCCAGCTTGACCTCTTCCAGGCCTATTATATTAGGAGCAATCATCGGCAGTATCTTTTCTTCTGCATGCGCTGAGAACTCAGCAAAGACTTTTTCCTTGCCAAGCAGCTCAATCCTGGTATTAAGCTCCTCAACCTTGTTCTTATAGAAGCTGTCTATAACATTGCAAGCCACTATCAAGTATTTTGAGCCTGGCAGCAAGCCATGGCTGGTGCCGAAGTCAGCCTCCGCAAACCTTGCCTTGTGGCTCTTGAGCATTGCCTCTAGCTCCTTGACTTGCTCTGGCTGCAATGCTTCCTTTACCATCTCAACCCTTGCCTTGTCCTCCTTGCTCAGAGGCAAGAGAGAAGTCCAGAAGCTTCCTACCTTTCTCTTAGGGGATGCCGAAAGTTGAGGCTCTTCTTCTTTCTTCTTTTGAGCTGTTTTCCTCTTAGCTGTTGCCATGGTTAAATGATAATGTGGATTAATATAAATAATTAACTATAAATTTAATATCGCCAAATCATCTGAAATATTCATCTGAAGTATTATCATGTTACCTTCTGCTTCAAAAAATATTTAAACTCCGCTGGCAAAGTTATTGTATTAGCATAACATCGGTATAAAAAGGGGTGTTTATCTTGGTGCTCAAAAAATCTGATAAAGACTTGGCTTCAGAGCTTAGCGACCTTAAGAAAAGGGCTGATAAGCTGGAAAAGGAGCTTGAGAGGCTTGAGAAGCTGGAAAAAGGGCTTGCACAGCAAGAGATTGTCCTGGCAAAGAAGATCACTGACATGAACAAGATAGAGGAAAGCATGAGCGATGTTGTTTCTAGAAAGGAATTTGATGAACTGAAAAAAGAGCTTAAAAAGCTTGAAAGCCATGAGGTGCTGTTAGCTGAGAACTCTAAGTTCATAAGGGAGATTGCTAATGAGGTTGGGATGATTAAAGAAACCGATATCTCCGGCAAGGGACAGCCTATTAGCAGCAGCCATAAGCCAAGGCACAGTGAAATAGCTGATGTAAAGAAAGAGCTGCACCACAGGCTAAGCGACATCGAGCACCAGAACAAGCTCATAATGAGCTACCTTAAGCGTGTTGATGAAGTTCTCCAGATGAAGCTAGGGATTTGAGCAGGCCAAAACACAGGATTAATTCATCCCTGACCTAAGCATAAACTTTATATAAAGCTGTTTTTCTCTATTAACCTTGAAATGCTTGAGCAGAATTATGACGCACAAAAAGTTGAGGCTAAGTGGCAGAAGTACTGGGAAGAGCAGGGAATATACAAGTTTGACCAGAATAGCAAAAATCCTATATATAGTGTAGATACTCCTCCGCCTACTGTGTCTGGCAAGATGCACATAGGGCACGCTTTCTCATTTTCGCAGCAGGACTTTATTGTTAGGTATAAGCGCATGTGCGGATTCAATATCTTCTGCCCTTTTGGCACTGATGACAACGGCTTGGCAACTGAGAGGCTTGTTGAGAAGCTGAAAAAAGTGAGGGCTAGGGATATGGATAGGAAAGAATTTGCCAAGCTCTGCCTTGACACCCTGCAAAACGAGCTTAGGCCCAGCTACATTGCTGACTGGAAAAGGATTGGCATGAGCTGTGACTGGAATATATATTATACCACTATTGATGAGCACTGCCAGCGCATATCTCAGAGGGAGTTCATCAACTTATATAAGATGGGAAGGGCTTACAGGAAGGATGCCCCTAGCATGTGGTGCCCTGAGTGCAACACAGGCATATCCCAGGTTGAGTGCGTTGACAAGGAGATAGCTTCCTCCTTCAATGACATTGTGTTTAAAGTAAAAGCTGGAAAAAGTGAAAGCAGCAAAGACGGGAGCAAGAGCAAAGAGCAGGAAAAAGAACTAATTATTGCAACAACCAGGCCTGAGCTATTGCCTGCTTGCGTTGCTGTGTTCTACCATCCAAGCGATGCAAGGTACTGGGAGCTCAAAGGCAAGAAAGCCAAGGTCCCGCTATTTGACTTTGAAGTGCCTATTCTTGAGGATGAGCGAGCAGACCCTGAGAAGGGGACTGGCATTGTGATGTGCTGCACATTTGGTGACCAGACAGACATGGAATGGCAAAAGGCCCATAACCTACCTATAAAGCAAGCTATAAGCTCAAGCGGCAAATTGACTGAGATTGCAGGCAAATATGCTGGAGAGGACATCAAGTCTGCAAGGAAAAGAATAATTGAAGATATGAAAGCCAAGGGCCTGCTCAAGTCCCAAATCCCTATCAAGCACGCTGTTAATGTGCATGAGCGCTGCGGAACAGAAGTAGAGTTCATCAAGGCAAAGCAATGGTTCATAAGATACCTTGACTTAAAGGATGACATGCTCAAATGGGGTAACCAGCTTAAGTGGCATCCTGCCTATATGAAGAACCGCTACGACAACTGGGTAAAAGGCTTGCAATGGGACTGGCTTATATCCAGGCAAAGATACTTCGGGGTGCCTTTCCCTGTATGGTACTGTGCCAATTGCGAAGAAGTGATCTTGGCAGATGAAAAAAACCTGCCTGTTGACCCTCTTAAGGAAAAGCCTCCTATTAATAAGTGCCCTAAGTGCGGAGGAACAAAATTTGTTGCTGAAAAAGATGTTCTTGACACCTGGGCAACATCTTCCTTGACGCCTAGGCTTGCAGTTGAGCTCATGCCAAAGGAACTTTGGCCAAAACTATTCCCGATGTCACTTAGGCCTCAAGCCCACGACATAATTACTTTCTGGCTTTTTAACACTACTTTCAGGTCTAACATCCATTATGGCACTAATCCTTGGAGCGATTGCATGATATCTGGGTGGGCACTTGATCCTGTTGGCAAGAAGATGAGCAAGAGCAAGGGCAATGTGGTTGAGCCACAGGCAATGATTAAGCAGTACTGCGCAGATGCCTTGAGGTTCTGGGCAGCCAGCTCAAGCCTTGGGGAAGATGTGCCTTTCCAGGAAAAAGAGCTTGTGAGCGGCAAGAAGACTCTCACTAAGATGTGGAACGCAGCCAAGTTCTGCTACCAACACCTGGCTGATTATGAACATGATAAAAGCGATTTGGCTTTCAGCGAAATGGAGCTTATGGATAGATGGTTATTGATTGAGTTCAACAAGGCAGCTAAGAACGCTACAGAGTTCTTTAACGATTACAACTTCAGCGAGGCAAAGAAAGTAGCGGAGCAGGTATTCTGGAGGGTACTTTGCGACAATTACCTTGAGATTGCAAAAAGCAGGCTTTACGATACAGCTAACCAAGCGGCTAGAAGAAGCGCCCAGCATGCTCTTTATCATACATTCCTTGGCATACTCAAGCTTTTTGCGCCGATAATGCCTTACATGGCAGAGGAACTCTATCAAGCGTATTATGCGAACAACGGAAGAAATGGGGTGAAAAGCATCCATCTCTCTAATTGGCCTGAATACGATAAGAAGATACAGGATGACGCTGCTGAGAAGCTAGGCTCACTAGCCATTAATATAATCAGCCAGGCCAGGAAGCACAAAACAAGCAAGCAGATGTCCCTCAAGCAAGAGCTAGCCAGGGTAGTGGTTGAGCTGCCTTTTGATATCAGCCAGTTCAAGGAAGCAGAGCTCAAGGCCTGGAAAGCTGACTTGATGAGCACTATTGTGGCAAAAGAGCTTGAGCTAAAGAAGGGAAATGAGCTTAAGGTCAGTGTGCTCTGATATTAGTGCCTTTTTTACTTACCAAATTGGGACTATTCTTTGACAATTCACCAATGATAAGGAGTTACTAGCGAAAGATTTATATATGAAATAAAATAGATTATTCCGTAAATCATAGCAAATTATTTTTATTAGGGTTAAGCAAAAAATTTGACGGGTGAAGGTGAATGGAAGAAACTATTCCAAATACGCAAGATAGTTCTAATATGCAAGAAGCGCCACAAGCAGCTGCTCCGAGCACAGGTGATGTCTCAAACAAGACAATAGTAGTCCTTGTCGTCTTGACAGTGATCATATCCATACTGGGGACTTTGGTTGTTTTCGGAGAGATTGAGGGAGTGATGAACCAGCCTCAGCCAGCAGCAGCCAAGAGCCTTGGAGCTACCAGGCCAGGAGCTCAGGTGACATTGACAATAAAAGAGAATCCTAAGCCAGTGCAAGGCACAGGGTTGGTAACTTTAGAGATACTGCCATCATAATCATTAAATAATAAAGAGATGATTAGAAAAATAAAAAAATCAGAGGGTAAGTTTAGGTTTAATGCCGTAGGAGGTAAGGAAAAATGGATATGTCTAATAAAAGCTTAGCATTGTTACTGGTAGCAGCAATAGTCATCAGCCTAGGAGGCACCATGATCAGCCTTAGCAGGCTCAACGAGGCAGGCTTCACTGGCTATGCAGCCGGCGGAAACGTAAGCCTGACTGTAAGCTCTAATGCCAGCTGCGTAGTAAGCAATAACGTAAGCTTTGGGACAGGAGGGCAGCCGCCGATAACAATCAATCTAAGTACAGAAGATGACCACTCAGCGTATGGTTTCAATAACTGCGAATCAGGTGACTGCACAGGAATAAACATTGAGAACAATGGAAACGTAAACCTACTAGTGAACTTCTCATCAAACTTTAACGCAACAGAACTATTAGTGCAGCAATCAGGGCTGACACAAAACGACTTCATGTTCAAAATCAAGAACGGAACAAACGTACCAGACAGGCAGGGATGCATAGGAGCAGAACTAACAGACTGGAGCAACGTGAACAAAACAGACATAATGACTGTATGCGACAACCTAACATCAGGAGACACAGCAGACACAGTAACAATTGAATTCAACGTAACACTAGAACCAGACATAGTAGCAGGAACAAAAACAGCAATACTAACAATAAACTGCGGACAAAACTAAGGCAGTATTAACCATTATTAGATTCAATTGATTAAAAGAATAGTAGATGGTGATGTATTTATTGGAGGTTAGGGAAACATGGTATCTAACAAGAATCTAGCTTTATTGTTGATAGTAGCAGTAGTCATAAGCCTTGGAGGCACTCTTATGAGCCTTAACAAGATCGGCCAGATAGAGGAGCTTAGGAAGCTTCCCCTGCCCGTAAGGCAGACAGGCATGGCAGCTTATGTTGGGAATGTTAGCTTGACCATTACTTCCAATGCTAGCTGCGTCGTGAGCAACAACGTAAGCTTTGGCACAGCAGGACAGCCTTCAGACTCAGTCAACATAAGCACCAACGCAGATAACACAGGGGAAGGCTTCAGTGACTGTACCCTAGCCAACTGCACAGGGATTGAGATTAATAATAACGGGAATGTAAACCTGCTAGTGAACTTCACATCAAATGTTAACGCAACAGGATTGTTAGTGAGCCAATCAGACCTGACAGATAACGACTTCATGTATAAGGTTAAAAATGGGACAGATGCTGCAGCAAGACCTGGATGCATAGAATACGATCTTCCAGAATGGAGCAGCATAAACAACTCAGAATCTGGAGAAGCATCATATATATGCGGCAACCTGACATCAGGAGACACAGCAGACACAGTAACAATGGAATTCAACGTAACACTAGAACCAGACGTAGTAGCAGGAACAAAAACAGCAATACTAACAATAAACTGCATACAAAACTAAGGTTTCAGGCAAGCCAATAAAGCTTTTTTTAGTTTTTATTTATTTTCACTTATTTCATAACTTGACGGTATTAAAGATGGAGCTATCAATAAAAAGAGGATTTCTTCTGTTAGTCTTGGCTATCCTAGGGCTCTCAATGAATTTAATCCCTCAAGCCTCTGCATTGGGAGTGAGCCCTAGCAGGGTTACTATGAATTTTGAGCCTAATTATGAGTACGAGACAGACGTGTGCTTCTCTACACAAGGCATCACCAGGCTAAAGGTAGAGGCTATTGGGGAGCTCGCCCCTTACATAACCATTACAGGCCCTGATGAGAACGGAGAGATACAGGCAGAGATAAATAATTGTGTTCATTACAAGCTAAAATTGCCTTCAAGTTTTGATACACCGGGGCGAAAAGACGGGGGAGTCACCGCATTAGAGCTTTCTGATGAGACTTATGGGAATGTGCAGGCCTTGGTAAGGATACACCACCAAATATGGGTTTATGTGCCTTATCCTGGAAAATACCTTGAGATTACCAGCTTTAAGGCAGGCAATGTCAAGGCTGGAGGCACAGTGCCTTTCATTATAGACATCATAAGCAAGGGAGATGAGACTATTGAGGAAGCAAGCGGTAAGGTGTACATCTATAAGAACAACAACCAGATAGGCGTTGTTGACACCAATGTCGCCAGGAAGCTTGAGCTTGACCAGCCCCGCCAGCTCTCAGCCAAATGGGATTCAACAGGGTATAAGGAAGGCAACTATGAGGCTTTTGTTGAAATAAGCTATGATGGCCTAGATGCCAACGAGACCACTCCCTTTAAGCTAGGAGCATTGGATGCTAACCTCATAAACTACACCAGGGAGCTGATTGTGGGCGGCATAAAGGAGTTCCATGCCACTGTTGACAGCATATGGGATGAAACCTTGCAAGGCGTAAGGGTTGTTGCTAAGGTGTATAATTATTCACAAAGCAAGGAACAGCCAGTGGCGAGCGTCGAGACTTTGACCAGGAACCTTGATCCCTGGAGCACAGAAGACCTAAAGGGATTCTTGGACATCTCCACCTTCAATATCGGAACGTATGATATAGAGCTTACATTATACTTCTCTGAGATAGGAAGCGCCAAGGAGATGACCAAGGAATACACTGACAAGCTAAGCATAGTCCCAGAGCCTCCTAAGCCCAAGGAGAAGAAGCCTAGCATATTCACCAGGTTCGCCTCTGCCAAGCTATCTACAAAACTTATTATTGGAGGCTTATTATTGATGCTGATACTCTCAATTGCTTTCCTGGTATACATACTTCTCCCTAAAAAGAAGCGCGATGCAAAAGCTGATAAGCAGCCTGCTCAGGAAGCAAAAAAGAAGAAATAGCTCCCTCTGAATAGGGCGGATTCTATAACTTAGTTCTATAAATTAGCACTTAGCTTGGCAAAATCATCGTCATGGCCAAGATGTGAGCAAGCCCCACGCTAGGCTATTGCCCAGATTGCTAGGCTCAGCTTTTCATTGGTGCTTTAGCGATCCAAAAAGCTGGCTTGCGAACGGCCAAGATGATTTTGCCTTTTTAAAAGCAAGGCTTGGGAATGCTCATTTGCCATTAGAAAGCTTTAAATAAACCTAAAAAAATAATTAGGGTTATCAATGAAAAGCTTTAGTAAAACAGTTATCTTGATACTTGTAGTTCTGCTTATATCCCAATCCATGTTCGTAGCCATAATGACCTACCGCTCTGTTGATGATTACAGGAAATCGCTTATGCCTTCCACTGGCAAGGCATCCACAGGGGTGCTTACCTTTTGCATCAATAATGCCCCGACGCTTGACATCTCTGATTGCCAGCAAGGGAATGCGACCCAGGACGAGGAGTATGAGTGTGAGCTGAATGCAAGCGACATAGATTATGAAAATTTTACTTATTCGGTTTCCTTCCCTAGTATCAGCAGGGCTTTTAGCAACGCTACAACAGCTCTTTTCGACATCAGCAGCGATGGTTTGGTAAGCTTCACGCCTGACAACTTTGACGTAGGCAACTACACTATCCTGTTTAGCGTGGATGACGGGGTGAACTGTGACAACAGCATCAGCTCTGAGTACTTGTACTTCAGCGTAGCCAATGTAAATGACCCTCCTTATCTAATCACAGACATACCTGACCAATCAGTCGGCGAGGATGAAGTAATCTACCCCTTCTACCTGAACAATTATTTTGATGACCCAGACATGGATCCTATGAACTATTCTGTCACCTCAACTGAGAATTTTCAGATAGACATCGACTCCTTGACCAGCTCTGTCTCTATCAGGGCCCTACAGTGCGATGCCACTGAGTATGTTATTTTTACTGCAATAGACCCTTATTCTGACACTGGGGACAGCAACCTGGTCACTATAACTTGTGACGAGGAAGAAGATTCTGGGGATGATGACGGAGAAGGAGGTGGCGGAGGGGGTGGAGGAGGCGGAACGAGCCTGCCTTGCAAGCCTGAGTATGAGTGCTATGACTATTTCAAGTGCCGCAAGAACAACACCAAGGTCCAAAGATGCGTAGATACCAATGGGTGTGAAAACGATGTGTTCCTGACAGTTCCCTGTAAGTATGTAGAGGAGATTGTCTGTAATGAGAGCTGGAATTGCACTGAATGGGGGCCTTGCCTGCCTAATGGCACCCAGTACCGAACTTGCGAGGATATGAATGGCTGTGGAACAGAAGAATATAAGCCCTTGACAAGCCAGGAGTGCATATACATCGGGACCTGTGATGACAGCATCCAGAACTGCCATGATGGGGCTTGTGAGGAAGGCATTGATTGCGGAGGGCCTTGCCCTGCGTGTAAGAGCATACAGACCCCTTATCCTTTTGAGGAGGAAGAGAAAGGAATCCTCATCTATATAATAACCGGCATAATATTATTATTGCTTACAGCCATCCTGCTATACCATTACTTCCATAAGGAGATCAATGCAGCCCTTGCAAAAGCAGGTTGGATAATAAGCAGGAGAAAGAAGAAGCAGCTGCTATTGAGTGTTGAGGACAAGAGAAAGCTGTTGGCTGACATCAAGGAGCTTGAAGGAAAGCTTGATAAGATAGAATTACACCATGCCATTGACAAGTATGCAGTGCTTATAAGGTTCTACATGACCAACCTCACCACCAACAAGGGTCTTTTGATCCCTGAGTTCAACACCGATGAGCTAAAAAAAGTGCTTGAGCAGAAAAAGGCAACCATAAGGGAGGTGCTCAGGAGGATTTTCATCTCCATGTTCACCCACTACATAAAAGTTGAGGGAGACAAAAGCCTGATAACCAGGACTAACATAGTACTAATGCTTGAGGAGCTCAGGAACATTGCTCTCCAGACCTCAAAAGTAGAGGATGAGGACCTGGCAAGGGAGCTGAAGGAATTGCCCATGCCTGATAAGGCCAGCAGCACTGATAAGATACTCACCCACATAACTAATACATACATAGCCCTGGAATACCTGGAGCTTGATGTTGCCAAGAAAAAATACTTGTCCATGCTCTCTGAGTATGAGAAGCTCAAGGTGAAAGAGCAGGAGGATGTCTTTGAAAGCCTGTCCAGGCTCTACCATAATATCAGCTATGTGAATTCTTGGCTTGAGAAGCCCATAGTTGTGATCGCAGAAAATTAACTTCTACTTCCAGCGAGCCATATTCTGGACAATCTCCTTCAGGTAAGCATCTTCCGTCTCAAGAGCTTGCTAGCTGCCATTTTTATCCCGCCCCCACCGCAACATTTATAAACTCTAACTTATCTAAGTAAGCTTACTTAACTTATTTTGTTAATTTAAATAAATTAGTAACGGCGACCAGGAACAATAATGGTAAACATCAACATCGAGATCTCAGAAGAGCTGCACAAGAAGATAAAGCTGGCTTCTATAATGCAGGATATCACACTAAAAGACTACGTCATAAAGGTCCTGGAGAAAAAGGCAAAGGAGTGCAAGGCAAAGATAGACTGAAAAAGTCGATATAGACTGAAGAGGTTAATCAAAAAGAGCATGGTCAACAACAAAAACGAAGTTTTTGAGTTTCCCAAGAATTCAGGGGTGAATTTTTGGTAAATATCAATAATAGCCATTATTGGATTTCCAAAATATCGGAGGTGATATTTTGGTAAACATAAACATAGAGGTCCCGGATGACATCCACAAGAGGATAAGGATTCTCTCAGCCATGCAAGGCATAGCCATAAAGGAGCTGATAGTCAAGACTCTAGAGGAAAGCGTGGGGAAAAATGAAAAATAAGCAATCAGTCATAGCTATAATAATTGTACTCATGGCATTCATACTAGTAGCCAGGACTTATTCTGCTTCCATCTCAGGCCATTCATGGGCGCCTGCAGTCGCATATACCAACAACACCCTGAACTGCTCCTGGACTCCAAGCGGCGATGCAACAGGCCAGAACATCACCATACTCAAGGACGCAGAAATATTCAATGACAGCTATGAAAACGCCAGCGAGATGACACTATCAACCTCATTCGTAGTGCTGCCTGAGAACACCTCCAAGAGCCAGGTATGGACTTGCAGGATAATAGTGCATAATGAGACTGACAGCTACACAAGCGAGAGAAACATAACCGTAACTAACACTCCGCCCACAACAGAAGGGGAAGGGGCAGGAATATTCTACAACGGCAATGAGATAAATTACCTTTTCACAGTGCTAGAGGACAATTCATACACTGTAGATGTGAATGCCACTGATGCAGACAATGACTACCCATTAGACTACAAGACAGGGGAAGAATTTTGCACTAGGGTTAGCCAAGAAACAGGCATATACAGCTGCTTACCAACCCAAAGCTACATCACAGGTAACCAACCCACCCTCATCAATATATCATTCATAGTATCAGACTACCAAAACTTTGGCGGCAGGACTGTGACCTTCAACATCACCCCTGTCAATGATGCGCCGCAATTCAGCCCTGCTCTTAGCAACCAGGAAGCGAGCGAAGGCCAGACATTCAACTACAACATCAATGGAACAGACGAAGAGGGAAATTATCCTTTCAACTTCACCATAAGCTCCAGCCCGGCGCTTGAGATAGTAGTAGTCAACACCTCTAACACAACAGCCACTATAATGCTTGATGGCAACAGGACTGCTTCATATTACGAGGCAGGAAACTATACCATCAACGTCACTATCAGGGATAGCCAGGGAGCCAATAGCACTGGCAGCTTCAACCTAACCATAACGCAGGTCAATATAGGCCCTATCCTGGAATACATAGGAATGCAGAACAGCAGCCAGGGCCAGCCATTGCTATTCTATATATACGCTAATGACAATGATGTGAACAACACCCTTAACTTCACCATGGTGCCTACTGCCTGCTCTATTGACAACCCATGGAACATCTCAATACTCAACAACAGCCATAATGGCACTGCAATAGTGAATGAGACAGCCCTCACCAATGACCATGTTATCTGCAGGCAGGTGAGGATTACAGTCATCGATGACAATGGAGCCGAGGACTTCGAAGACGTGTTCTTGAACATTTCTAACACGAACGATCCCCCAAACGTTGAGGTCCTCAGCTCCAACTTTAATAATACTGGAGGGAACAACATAAGCAACCTGGTAGCATATGCTGAGTCCCAGTTCATATACGTGGTTAATGCCACAGACATAGACATATATACATATGAAAGCGAGGTGCTATCCTACACTGACAACTCATCATTCTTTGACATCAACAGCACCACAGGGGTTATAAGCTTCACCCCAGGGCAGGAAGACGTAGGCGTTCACATAATCATAATAAACGCAACAGATGATGGCGGCTTGTCTGATTATGAGGAGATGCACCTCACAGTTATAGAGAACTCAGCCCCAGAGCTTATGAGCATAGGCAACTTTTCATGCGAAGAAGACAGCATATGCTTTTTCATAATAAACGCCACAGACGCTGATAATGATGACCTTAACTTCACAAGCAATAACAGCGCAGTTTTCAGCCTCACCAACAATGCCTCAGAAAGCCCAATCACCAGCGCCTACCTTAACTTCACTCCTGAGCAAGCAGACATAGGGGTTTACAGCGTGATAGTGACTGTTTCAGACACCAAAGGAGCAACAGACACAGAGACTGTAACCTTCACGATAAACAACACCAATGACGCCCCAGAGCTGCAATCATTCACGTTTACCATACCCATTGTTGAAACCCATGGCGTGAGCTTCTACATATATTCTGAGGATGAAGACTATAGCCTCAGCCCAAGCTATGAGTACCTGACTTTCGGGAATGCCAACCTTACGGGCAGGAGCTTGTTTGATGTAAGCACATTATTCAACTCCACAAGCAACAAGACTTATGGGCAGATAGTCTTCACCCCTGAGATTGGCGATGCGGGCAACTACTCTGTGAATGTGAGCGTAACAGACTATTACGGGGAGGTAGACTGGGTTGTGAAGAACTTCACTGTTGAAGCAAAGACCTTTACCCCTAACATAACCCAGATAACACCTCATGGAAGGCCTTACTCCAATGACACTAATTTCAGCTTCACCAGCACCTCCAACTATGCCAGCAACATGACATCAATTAATTTCTCTGAGAACAGGAGCGTAGTTTACAATGTAACAGTAACTGATGACACCACCTCTGAAAACGACCTTAGGTTCACATGGTACATCAATGGCAGCGCTAACAGCACCTCAAGATACATCAATATATCATATGGGCTTTTCTCTTCGAGAAAATACGATGTGACATTGGTGGTTACTGATTACACCTTTGAAAACAGCTCCTGGACTTGGAATGTGACTGTGGATGATATCAACCGTGTCCCAAGCCTAATAAATGACTTGCTTAACTTGAGCGTGAACTCAACCACAGTCTACACTGATTACCTGAAAAAGACTAATGTGGCGCACTTCCTTGACCCTGATGATGACCTTAACAGCAACAATGACTTTGAGGCTAATGAAACTTCATACCTCACATATGATGTTACCAATTGCACTGTCGCAGAAATCTCAATAATCAACCATTCAATACGTGTAGTGCCTGAAACAGTAGGCACATGCATAGTTTACTTCACAGCAGAGGACTACCTGGGGCTTAATGCCACCAGCAACCCAGTCAGCATAAACGTCACCTCCATCTCTAACGCAACAGAAGTCATTACAGAGCCTAGCTCTGGAGGGGGAGGAGGCGGTGGAGGAAGCTCAAGCAAGACCATAACCATACCCATAACCAAGCCTGAAGAGATCCCTAAACCGCTAGAGCTAGTGGTGCCTACATTAGTGACCATCTACAAGAATGAGACTGTGATAATACCCATTGTGCTGCAGAACAACTGGAACTCCACCTTGCAAGGCATAAGGCTCAATGCCACTACCAACGACTCATCTGTAGGGCTTGAGTTCAGCCAGGACTATTACGACAACATAATAGTAGGTGAAAAAAAGAACACCACCCTGATAGTCAAGAATTACCGGCTCGGGGAGAACTACGAAGTCAGGATCAGCGCCAATGTTACCACTCCCCTGGCAGGTGACACTGCGCTAGTGATGCTCAACAGCATTGAACAAGCAGAGACTGGTGAGCAAGTAGAGACAAAGGTGACTTTTGCCCAGGACCTACTGAGCGACAACCCTGAATGCGCAGAGCTAAATGAGCTGCTATTTGAGGCCAAGAAAAAGCTGGAGGAAGGCTCATCTGAAGAAGCCTCAAACATGGTTGACGGGGTGATCAATGGCTGCAAGTACCTGGTGAGCGTTGCCAAGAAGACAGAGCAAAAGCCCCAGAGCATCATCAGCAAGGCATTGGAAGATAAAAACCTGAAAAGTCTCCTGCTGATAGGAGGAGCAGTGATCTTAGGCATATCGGTGTTGCTGCTTATCAAGAAGCACAGGGCAGAGAAGAGAGAAGGCAAGCATAAAGAAAAAGAAGGCAAAAAGGCAAAAGATGGAAAACAAGCAAGCGGAACAGAAGGCTCAAAGGAAGAGATAAAGCCCTATTGGCCGTGATTTCTTGGATTATGGGTTTGGATGTTTGGATTATAGGTCGGATTTATTTCTTGACTAAAACAAAGTTCTTTACTAAAATAATAAACACACTACTTTGTGAATTTAGAATCCCTGGCCTTGATCATGTTATAAAGCTCGTTGATAGGGCTGAAATAAGCCTTCTTCTTAGGCTCGTCTAATGTCTCATAAATAGTAAGCAGCTCCTGATAATCCTTCTTGGACTTGTCTAGGTTGGTGTCAAGCATGCGCTTGGCATTGTCCAGCAGCATGTTCATCTTGACAATAATCCTCTCATGCTCAGAAAGCACAGAATCATCTGGCTGAAGCATCTTGCGGTGCTCTTTTGAGAACATCTTATGGAATGAATGCTTCATCCTCTTGAGGAGAGACTTCTCCTGCTCATAATGGGAGACTATCAAGGCATCAACTATGTCCTTGAACTCCAAGAGAAGCTGCTCAAGCTCTTCCCTTGTGAATTCCTTGTTAGTATGCTCTATCTCAGAAACATCCCTGAAAAGCCCATTTACCTTCCCATGCAGCTCTGGGGAAAGATAGACCTTCCTCAGCTCTTTCATCAGCTCATCATGGGTGAACTCATAGTCAATATCCAGGTGCTTCTTGAAAAAGCCCCTTACCAAGTCATAGACTTCCTTAGGCGATATGAAGGCCTTGCTCTTTATCTGCTCTGCCCTCCTATGGGCTGCCTTCTTAAGTATCATCTTATTGGCATTAGCACTAGCACTAGAAGTAGAACTAGATTCTTCACCTCTTTTTTCTGCCATACTAACCATGAACTTATCACCGGGACTATATAAATTTTATCAAAATAATGCTGTTGCGTTGAAAAAGTCGCCCTCGGCACCCCGTGGGGGGCGCTCAAAAATTGAAAATTTTTGGCGCACCAAAAATCCCGACGGGATTTTTGCTTGCAACCCCCGCCTCTGCAGCCAACAAAATCAAAAAGCTTTTGAGGTGCAGGCTTCGGCGACTTTTTCAACATAGCCAAAAATAATGCCTATATTGGGGCTGATAAGGCGCTATATAAGAAAAGTTTTTATATAAGTGATTACAGACTAGGCTTAGCATGGGGAGTGCTGAGCATAAAGAGGTGAGGAATCCTGAGTTTGAAGACCAGGTCAGGTTCTATCAGGGCAGGTTTGAGGAGATAAGGGCAGAGATAGGAAAAGTCGTGATTGGCCAAAAAGAGGTTATCGACGGGCTTATAGAGGCGCTTATCTGCAATGGCCACGCCATTGTCGAGGGAACACCTGGCATAGGAAAGACCCTCCTAGTCAAGACACTGGCCAAGATAACAGGCTGCGCCTTCAGCAGGATACAGTTCACCCCAGACCTCTTGCCCACAGACATAGTAGGAATAACCACTTATGAGGAAGGCAAGGGATTCTTCACAGTAAAAGGCCCTATATTCGCTAATTTCGTTCTTGCTGACGAGATTAACAGGAGCCCGCCCAAGGTTCAGTCTGCATTGCTAGAGAGCATGCAGGAGCGCCAGGCTACCATTGGCAAAGAGACTTTCAAGCTGCCTGAGCCCTTCTTTGTCATGGCAACCCAGAACCCGATTGAGCTCTTAGGGACATATAAGCTCCCAGAGGCCCAGGTCGACAGGTTCCTTTACAAGCTGATAATGAGCTATCCCACTCCTGAGGAAGAGATAAGAATCCTCAACACCAACATCACCATCTTTGACTTTGATGACTTCAAGCTCAAGAGGGTGCTTAATCCTGACGAGATAAGCAAGGCACAAGACTTTGTAAAGCAGGTATATATGGATTCCAAGATTGAGAGTTACATCATCAATATTGTTGAGGCTACAAGAAAGCCTGCCAAATATGATGTCAAGGCAGGCAAGTTCATTGACGTAGGAGGAAGCCCAAGGAGCAGCATAGCCTTGTTCATAGCTGCCAAGGCCCACGCCCTGCTCAAGGGCAGGAGCTATGTCATGGCCCAGGATGTAAAAGACGTTGCTTATAATTGCCTAAGGCATAGAATTCTACTTAATTTTGAAGGAGAAGCAGAAGGGATAAAAACAGAGGACATAATAAAGGAAATCCTGGCCAAAGTGCCCATAATCTAAACGGTTGCGATGGCGAGAGACTGCATATAATACCCCATATAATAGCCTGTATTTACATGATATTTAAGGGAGGCGCCTGACTTATGGCAATAAGAGAGCTAAAATTAGACCTTGTTCCCCAGCTAAGGAAAGTAAAGCTGAAAGCAAGAAGGGAAGTGCTTAACCAAGCCCTGGAAGGCAATTGGAACACCATCTTCAAGGGGCAAGGGCTTGAGTTCGCAGGCTACAGGAGCTACACTTTCAGCGACGATGCCAGCAGGATTGACTGGGCAGCCAGCCTAAGGGCCCATGAGCTATTGGTGAGGGAGCTTGAGGAGTACCATAACTTCAATGTGTTCTTCCTGCTGGATGTGAGCAACAGCATGCTTTTCTCCTCAACAGGTAAGCTCAAGGCAGAGTACGCAGCAGAAGTGGTCTTCAGCCTTTGCAACGCCATGATGGAAAGCGGTGATGCCATAGGCATGGGCATGTTCACTGACAAGCTAGTGGCCAAAGTCCCGCCTAGCCTTGGAAAGGAGGTATATTATAAGGTTATCAAGGACCTTACCAACCCAAATAACTATGGGGGTGAGTCTGACCTCACCAAGGCCCTCAAGTACCTCAGGACATTCCTGAAGGAGAGAAGCGTCATCATAATCATATCAGACTTCATAGGTCTGAAGGAAGGATGGCACCAATACCTAAGGATGATTGCGCAAATCTATGATGTGATAGGAATCATGGTAAGGGACCCGAGGGACTTTGAGATGCCTAAAATAGCAGGCCAGTTCTATGTAGAAGACCCTTTCACTCATGAGAAGCTTTACATAGACTCCCACCAATACGCCAAGATTTATGAAAACTATAATAAAAGGCAAGAGGAAGTCATAAGGCAGAGCTTTGAGAAGGCCAAGCTAGGCTTTATCAAGCTAAGGACAGATGAGGATTTCCAAGAGCCCATACTTAGCTACCTAAGAAAGAGAATGACACTTGTAAGGTAATCCTTGTAATGCAATGATGAGTAATAATAGGTAATGATAAAAAAGGACGAGACAGATGATCAAGCTGACTTTTGAAAACCCAATATTCCTATGGTACCTGCTAAGCATACCCTTGTTAATATACACGCATTTCTACCTTTTCAGGCATTCCAAGCTCAAAGCCATGCAATTCGCTAATTTTGAGGCATTGAAAAGAGTCACAGGAGAGAGGCTTATCACCAAGAACATCACGATATTGATAATCAGGGTGGTGGCCTTGGCATGCATCATCATGGCTGCTACGGGCGCAATCCTATGGTATGAGGGCATGGTAAGTGACAATGACTTTGTGATTGCTATTGACAGCAGCGCTAGCATGACTGCGCAAGACATCCCCCCTACCAGGTTTGAGGCTGCAAAAAACACAGCAACCAATTTTGTCAATGGGCTCAAGTCAAAATCAAACATAGGCATCATCAGCTTCGCAGGCACAACCATGATAGAGAGCACGCTCATTGACAACAAGGAAAGCATAAGGAAGACTCTTGAGAACATGGAGATTGCAGAGACCGGAGGCACAGACATAGCAGGTGCAGTCATTACAGGAACCAACATATTATTGGGCTCTGAAAAAGGCAAGACCATCATACTGATAACTGATGGTAGCAATACTGTAGGAGCTTTCATTGAGAACAGTGTTAAGAACAGCATACAATATGCCCAGAAAAACCAGGTGATAGTCCATTCAATAGGAATAGGCACAGACACGGGCCCAATAGGCTACCTTCCAGAGTACTATAACATCTCAGCAGTGTATGATGAGAATACTCTCATGCAGATAAGCAACAGCACAGGAGGATATTACTTCAAGGCTGTTGATGAGGCAGGATTGGAGACAGCCTATAACGAGATAAGCAAGTCAGCCCAGAAAGGGTTCATATCAGTCAAGCTAAGCCATGGATTAATCCTGGTCACGCTTTTCCTCTTGTTCCTGGAATGGGGGCTTATAAGCACTAGGTTCCGAAGGATACCTTAGGAGCATAAAAACTTAAAAACAATAAACAAGGCTATAAAGCAAGATGATTCAAAAATTAATAATGGGCATCGCACTGAGCTGGATTGTAGGCAGGGTAATCAAGAGCATAATTGATTTCAAGAAAGAGAAAAGATTTGTGTGCCAAGGGTTTTTCAGGGATGGAGGCATGCCCTCTCTGCACACAGCATTTGTGGTAGCCACAGCCACTGGGCTTTACCTTGAGACCAGGGTTTCCTACTTGTTCATACTCAGCGTTGTGCTAGCCCTCATAGTGATGAACGATGCCATGAAAGTAAGATGGATCACTGGAGAGCAGTCCAAGGCAATAAACCAGCTCATGGCAAAAAAGAAAGGGTATGCGAAGCTTGAGGAAAGGGTTGGGCATACGCCAGCAGAAGTCTTTGTGGGGCTCATAATCGGGGTGCTTGTGCCTTACCTGGTTTATTCTCTTTTATAATGCGTTTAAACGTAGCGCCTAGCGAGCCTTGAAAAAACAGAAGCGAAAACAAAACGCGCGGTAAAAGAAGCGGTTAAGATGCGGTGCGAGCGCGCTACATAAGTTTTAAACGCTACCTAATTTTATAGAAAGTTTTTTAAAAGGATTTCTTGTTCTTTAGATTTAACGCCCCTGTAGCATAGCGGTGGTGCGGCTGACTTGTATTCGGATTTGAAACAAGCGATCAGCAGGTCCCCGGTTCGAATCCGGGCAGGGGCTTATTAGTAATTCGGAGGGCAAAATCCACCCTTTTTCCATTTCTCAATCTTTCTCAAGAATTTAGGGTTAGAAAAATTAATATTCTTAAGCCACAAATTAAGGTTCTTCTTTCCATTAAGATAAATGCTATTTTGAATGTAATATTTTTGAAACCTTCGGTCATACGAATACTCGTTATAAAGTAAACAGGGAATAAAACCAAGCTTTCTAATTAGCTCATTTAAGCCTCTGACCAATTCTTTGCTCTTAAAAGTTCCTTTAATTACAGGATACGAATGGAATTTTCCTTTATTCTTAAATGTCAGGCTAAAATCAGTATCTGCTAATCCTCTAAGAAAAGCGCACTGGCAATCAAAAGGAGCTTTTTTAATTAAAGAAGGAATTTTTACAACATCTACTTTTTTGTTCAACGGTATCTCACAAACTTGATTAAGAAATTGAACTATGCCTTTGGAATAAGCTCTTAAAACAACCGCACCAGGTTTAGTGTCTTTCTCGTATGACAGAGTTGTGTTGAAAATAGAGTAAAATAGTTTCCTGACATAATCAAGATATTCCTTTTCCCTAATATTGCCAGAAATGACTATGTCAGACCTTGCTAGCCGAGTCCCGTTTCTTTGCTTTCCAATGGAAAAGCGTAAATGACCGTCTCCAACCATTACTCCTATAAATTCAGATAACTCTTCAGTTAAGCAATCTGGCAGTTTAACCTCTCTATTTAGATCTTTATGGCTAAATTCTATTTGAGACAAATTCAAATCCATTCTAAAATACCCTCCTCAAACTCGGTTTTAGGCTCTGCTGAAAAGTTTCCATTTAAATAGCCTACGCGCACATGTCCAGTGGCAGTGTAACAAAAGAACCAATCATTTCAAATCCCCTCGGAGGCTTCGAACTAAGCTACTAAGCTAGAAGCCGACCGAGGGCTCAAAAATTCAGCAGAATTTTTGTCTGCCCTCGGATGCTTGCATATTTTTTCTTTATTGTTTTACTCAGTATACTTTTTCAACAAAATTTATATAAGCATTCCCTATATTAGCAATTATGAGATGGTGGGTTTTGCTTCTTGCAATGCTTGTCATGCTTTCAGCTGCGTGTTTGGCAGGCTGCAACAGCGATGATGCTGCTCCAATCAGCATTCAGGCTCAGAAGGCAAGGCAGGACCATCTAAGGCAGAATCAGTTTCAGCGCAATCATTAGGAGGTGAAAGCATGGGTAAAAAAGTATTGTTCATAATCGCTCCAAAAAACTTCAGGGACGAGGAACTATCTAAGCCTAAGACTATACTTGAGAATGCAGGGCATGAGTGCTTTGTGGCATCAATAGACACAGCGCTTGCAAGAGGAATGCTGGGAGGGGTTGTCAAGCCAGATATAGGTATAAAGGAAGTTGATGTGGCTGATTACGACCTTTTTGTGATAGTGGGTGGCAGCGGAGCCCCTTCACTAGCAAGTCACCAAGAGGTCCTTAAGCTTTTGTCAAAAGCATATAATAATGGAAAAAAGCTTGGCGCAATATGCCTGGGTCCAGTAGTGCTTTCTAAGGCAGGTGTTCTCAATGGCTCCAAGGCAACTGTGTTCAACACCAAGGAATCTCTTGCTGCGCTGGAGCAGGGAGGGGCTGAGTTTGTTGGCCAAAGCGTTGTAGTGGACGGCCAGTTCGTGACAGCAAACGGGCCTGAAGCTGCTGAGGAGTTCGGCAATGCACTGGTCAGGCTTTTGGACAGGTAGATTCTGAATGGGTAGATGAATTAGACGAGGGGGATTGATATTTTCAAATAGCAAAACATTTATATCTTTGGTTCTTGCATTAAGCACTATGAGCAAGGGAAAACCCAAGCAAAACACCAGCAAGCCCAAGGATCGTCTTCTTAAGTTTCTGGACAGGGTAAGCTTTTCCCAGACTTTCCTCCTTTGGCTGTTGGCCATAATCTTGTTTGCAGCAATCTATTTCATGCTCTCATACACAGCTAACAACTCCCTTATGTACATGGATGATATGATTGAGCCTAATGCAAAGGGGCTTATGAACAGCGTTTATTTCTCATTCATAACTGCAACCACCTTGGGCTATGGTGACATTGCACCGACGGGCCCGATTAGCAAGTTCTTTGCAGCTGCTGAGGTCGTTATCGGGCTGATAATCTGGGCTTTGGTAATCTCAAAGCTTGTAGGGGTAAAACAGGAGATCATCCTGGAGGAAGTCTATGACATCAGCTATGAAGAGATGATTGACAGGCAGAGAAGCGCCCTCTACCTATTTAGGTCTGACGTTAATAAGGTGATTGAAAAGATTGAGGGCAATGCCATAAAGCAGCGAGAAGTGCGGGACTTATGGATTCTTGTCTCGGGACTAGATGTCACGCTCAGCAACATAAAGAAGCTCATAATGCCTGGCAGGAGCGAGAAGTATTATTACAAAAACATGGATGTCTTCAGGCTTGAACTTCTCCTTAACAGCTTAAGGCTGTCAACGGACAAGCTGCTGGACTTGATAGTAGTGCTGAAGGCCAACAAGCTTGAGTGGAGGAATGATATGATGGTCTCAAGCATCAATGAGGATGTCAAGACAATTAAGGACATCATTGATAGCCAGGCTAGCAAGATGGGTGAAAAGAAAGTCGCTGAGAGGATAAACGAGCTTAAAAAGCTAATTGGCGGGATTGAGCAAGAAATGATGGGAAGTGAAGAGGATAAAAAAGAAAAGAAGTCGGCTTGATTATAGCAGGATCTTATAATGGGCAATTTCAACCTTAGCAGGAAAAGAGTCCTTGTTTTCTCAGTGATGCTGATAGTGCTTATCTTAGTGGCCCTGGGGGTTGCCCTTGACTATTTTGTTGCTCCCATGCAAAAGGCTGGGCTTGCAGACTACAAGAGGCAAGTCAATAGCACGCTCTCTGACCAGGAATTTGTCGAGGAGCTCATAGGCCAGAACCTTAGGCAAAGGGAAAGCATTAGCAGGCTCGAGGGTGAGCTTAAGGACAGGGATATAGTTATAGGCTACCTGATGGAAAGGCTTAACATGAGCACAGAGGTTGAGGCAGGGCCTTTCAGCAGGATTTCAGAAGAGGATATTAAGGTTTACAGCGACAGGATTATCATCTATGTCAATAAGGCTTTCCCTGCCAGCTTCTCCGGCTCCAAATCCATGTACCCTTACATTAGGGAAGGGATTTATGCCTTGGAGGTCAAGCCTGACACCCAGGATGAGCTCAAGATAGGTGACATAATAGGTTTTAGGTCAGAGATATTCAACACTACCATAATCCACCGTATAACTGAGATTGGTGAGGACGAGGAAGGCTGGTATGCCATCACCAAGGGTGACAACAACCCTGCGCCAGACCCTGGCAAGGTACGCTTTGGAGATGTTGTCGGAGTGCTTGTGGGGCTGATATATTGATAGGCTAGAGGTGAAGAAAGAGCAATAGGTGAAAGTATGGAAAATAAATTGATTTTAGGATTGGTGTTTGTGCTGGGCTTGAGCCTATTGGCTAATGCTCTCCTAATGGTGGAGCTGAAGCATCAGAGGCAGGAGGCAGGCGAGGAGCTAAAGGCGACTGGGTTCTCAACTAAGTCACAGGATGTGGTTTTGCTTAAGGAAGATGTTCTTGAGATAAAGAGAGAAAAGCTGGAGCAGTGCTGCTCTTTCATGAATACACATGGAGAAGAGGACAGGTGCTATGTGCTCGAGGGATATGATTGCGCCTATTGCAGAGAATATTGCAGCTAAAATCTCATAAGCTGTAGAAAAACAGGCTATAGGTTGGCAAGAAAACTGGCTAGCTCAAAGCTTCTCAAGCTCCTTGATCCTTCTTCTTATCTTCTTGGCATATTTCTTCTGGTCTCTCTCCTTCTTAAGGCGCTTTGCCAGGACATCATCCCCTAGCACATCTAGGATCCAGTTGTAGATGTCATTCTTCTCTGAATTGACATGATAGGTGAAAATAGGCGGGTCACAGCTCTCAATTGAGCTTGCAAGCTCGTAGATATTCTTGGCTATGGTTCCGTTGGTGAACCAGAAAGCCATATGCTGCTGCGGCACATCTGATAAGGCTCTTTTTGCGTCTGCCAAGATACATACACCTCTTTTCAACATATCATTTATGATAGGGCGTATTTATATTTTGCGGAGGCATCTTGCGAGGTGGCTATGAAACCAAGGCTTTTTAGCGAAATCTTTATAAATTAACAATATTTACAATATTCAGAAAATAGTAAAAATAATGGATTTGAGGCTAAAATGGAAGAGCTTGAAAAGGAATTCATGGAGTTTCTCAGCAACGCTGCAAGAATCCAGGGAATGGACAGCTCAATAGGCGCTATCTTCGGGGCCTT
Organism: Candidatus Woesearchaeota archaeon; assembly: GCA_016935175.1. Classification (GTDB taxonomy): domain Archaea; phylum Nanobdellota; class Nanobdellia; order Woesearchaeales; family SM23-78; genus SM23-78. Next base: position 35,298 of record JAFGRK010000011.1, read on the forward strand.
GTTCATGGAGCCAGAAGAGCTTTCCATGGAAGAGCTGGCCAAGAAGACAGGCTACAGCACAGCCTCTATCTGCGTCAAGGCTCAGATGCTAGAGCCCTTTGGGTTCATCAAGAGAGTCAAGAAGCCCCATACTAAGAAGGCTTTTTTCTGCGCTGAAAAGGATTTCTGCAAAATCATAAAGTCAACGCTGATTTTCAAGCAGCAGTCAGCCATCAGGCTAGCAAAGGAAAAGCTTCCCCAGCTAATACAAAAATATAAAAGCAGGAAGCTTTCTGACTGCCAAAAAAAGAAGCTGGGCCTGATAGAGCGCTATTATGAGGATGTACTCGGCTTTGAGATAATAATCAACGAGATAGTGGAAAAGATTGACAAGAAGGAGAAAAATGGCAAAAAAACCAAATAAGCCAATAATCGAGCTGAAGGACGTCTGGAAGATCTACCAGATGGGAGAGGTCAAGGTAGTAGCCCTTAGCGGGCTTGACCTGGCAGTGAGCAAAGGGGAGTTCGTATCCATCATGGGCCCTTCTGGCTCTGGCAAGAGCACAGCCATGAACATGATAGGCTGCCTGGACATACCTACCAAAGGCACCATCTTTCTGGATGGCAAGGATATATCGCAAATGAATGAATCAGACCTAGCCCAGATAAGAGGGCAAAAGATTGGCTTCATTTTCCAGCAGTTCAACCTAATACCTACACTGACAGCACTTGAGAACATCATGCTGCCAATGATATTCCAAGGTATGCCAAGGGATGAAAGGATGGCAAAGGCCAAGAAGCTGCTCAAGATGGTAGAGCTGGATGAGAGGATGGACCATAAGCCTAATGAGCTCTCAGGAGGGCAGCAGCAAAGGGTAGCCATAGCCAGGTCCCTAAGCAATGACCCTGAAGTCATACTGGCAGATGAGCCAACAGGCAACCTTGACTCCAAGACAGGCAACACAGTAATGGATTTCCTAAAAAAGCTGCATAAGGAAGAAGGCAAGACCATAGTCATGGTGACGCACGACGAGGATGTGGCCAAGAACGCTGACAGGATCGAATACCTGAAGGACGGCAAGATCGTAAAGGTGTTGAAAAGCGGCAGATGATAAAGGCCAGATGATAAAGGCTCATGATAAAATAAAAGATATAAAATAAGAGATACAAAATAAGAAAATCATGATAGGAAAACAAAATCAGAAGGTGAAAAAATGAGGAAAAATGCATACCAGAATAAAAAGATTAGCCGCTTAAGCGGATTCGTGATATTAGCATTGATAGCTCTGGCATTAGCAGCCAGCGTAAGCGCAGAGACCACTACCCTGCCGCAGATAAAAGTCACGCTTATCAACCAGGAGCCAGACCCTGTTGCCCCAGGCAACACTGTGGATGTCAGGTTCAGGATTGAGAACGAGGGCGGGGCAGCGGCGCAGAACGTTGACATAAAGATTGTGCCTGATTATCCTTTCTCAATATACGGCTCTGAAAGTGATGTCAAGAACATAGGGACCCTGACTGGTTACCAGACTGGTGATGTAGGGGTGAATGAGAAATGGAACCTGCTTGTGGACTCAAATGCGGCAACAGGAGATAACCCTGTTGAATTCTGGTATAGAACAAATAATGGAAATTGGATTAAATCAGGAGAATATGATATATCTATCCAGTCAAGGGAGGCTGTGCTTGCCATCAACCAGATAAAGACTGAGCCTGAGAGCATAGTCCCTGGAACCAAGACTAAGGTATCATTTGTCCTTGAGAACCTGGCAGACAACACCCTGAGGGACATCAAACTGAACCTGGATATTTACACAGAGCTGGCCACTGCCTCATCAGTCACTTTCAGGGAGCTGCCTTTCACGCCCATAGGCTCTGGCAATGAAAAGACACTGAAGCTGCTGATGCCTGGCCAATCAGCAGAGATAAGCTTTGACATCTTCACAGACGCAGATGCAGACTCAAAAGTCTATAAGGTACCATACGCCTTGACTTACTATGACTCATCAGGAACTGATTTTGAGAAAGAAGGCATTGTTGGCTTCATAGTGGAGTCAGAGCCTGACATCTCAGTCAATATCGAGAGCACAGAGATATACCAGGCAGGGGTTAAGGGCAATGTTGAGATTAAGATTGTCAACAAGGGCTTCAGCGACATAAAATTCCTTGATGTCAACCTGATGGAAGGGGAAAATTACGAGATATTGTCTAATCCTGAAGTCTACATTGGAAAGCTTGACTCTGATGACTATGAGACTGCTGGTTATACCATCCTGGTAGATGGTGATGCTGGCGACAAGGTAACCTTGCCCCTTAAGATAGAATACAGGGATGCCAACGGCCACTTGTTCACCCAGGAAATGCCTCTTGAGCTGCCATTGTTCTCAGGGGCAGAGCTTAAGCAGAGGACTAATGGCAAGAGCTCTCCCTTCACAGCTATCTTGATAGTGGCCATCCTGGCAATCATAGGGATAGTTATCTACAGGAAGATCAAGAAGGGCAAAAAGAAAAAGGAGTAAGGCAAGAAGAGGCCTTTTTGGAAGGCTGATTAAGCGACTGATAAGGCCCTTGCTTTGTTAATATGATTAGTGATTATATCAGCCTATCTGTTAGAAGCCTCCTCAAAAGGCGGCTTAGGACCTATCTCACCATGATAGGCATATTCATAGGCATAGCAGCTGTTGTGTCATTGATAGGGCTTGGCGAGGGATTAAGGGTTGCTATCACCTCGCAGTTCGGGTTCTTAGGCACAGATGTGCTTTCTGTCCAGGCAGCCAATATCAACTTTGCAGGCGCGCCTGGCCAAGGGGCTCCTAACCCATTGCAAGAAGACCTTGTTGACAAAATCAATAAGATAAACAATGTTGACAGGGCTTTTGGCAGGTACATTGGCTCAGCAACTATTGAGTTCAGGGACAAGCAAAAGATAGAGTTCATTGTATCCATTCCTGGCGGAGAGGACAGGAGAATATTTGAGAGGATGATGAACCTCAAGACCCAGGATGGGAGGCTGCTTACTGACCAGGACACACGCGGAGCCCTGCTAGGCTCTAATTATCACACAGGAACTACTTATGGGGCTACATTTGACAGGCCAATAAACGCAGGGGATAAAGTGCTTATCAATGACAAGCAGTTCACAGTTGTGGGAATATTGGAGAACAAGGGCAGCTTCATATTTGATGATGCCATAATGATGAACAACGATGTCATGATAACAGAAGGCATAAAGGCTGATGATGGCACAGTCAACATAATAGGTGTCAAGGTAAAGGACGTTGACCAGATAGAACAGACAAGGCTAGACATCGAGAAGCTTCTCAGGAAGGAAAGGGATGTCAAGGAAGGCGAAGAGGACTTCACAGTGCAAACCCCGCAGCAAGCTCTTGAAAGCCTTAACTCAACACTTTTCGCTGTGCAGCTATTTGTGACCATCATCGCTGTAATCTCGCTGGTCGTAGGTGGAATAGGCATAATGAACACCATGTACACAGCAGTCCTGGAAAGGACCAAGGAAATAGGGATTATGAAGTCAATAGGCGCAAGGAACTCCACCATCTTCACGCTATTCTTCATCGAATCAGGCATGATGGGGATGATAGGTGGACTGATAGGCATAGGCCTCGGTATGTCCTTTGCATATGGCCTTTCCTACATCGCAGGCCTGGCGCTAGGCTCAGACCTGATAAGGGCCAGCATAAGCATCTGGCTAGTGCTAGGGGCTCTTGCATTCTCATTCTTCTTTGGGACAATATTCGGGGTCTTGCCAGCCATAAGGGCAAGCAAGCTTAATCCTGTGGATTCATTGAGAGGTGCAAAATAAAATCCTTTTATTTCAAGAATGAGCTAAAATGAAACTAATAAACTGGGACGAAATCAAGTATTCATTGCAGAACTTAAGGCAGAGAAAGCTAAGGAGCTTCTTGACCATACTTTCAATAATGATAGGAATAACATCGGTTTTCACCCTTATAAGCTTTGGGCTGGGAATACAGGATTATGTCAACACCCTGGCCACCCAGGCAGGCACTGACAAATTGTTCATAATGGCAAAGTCAATTGGCGCGCCAGGCACTGACACTTCTTTCTACCTCACCCAAGATGACATTGACTTTGTGGAGAAGATAAACGGGGTGCAGGAAATTTCTGGGATGTACATGAAGCCTGCAGAGATAAGCTTCAGGGACAAGAAAAAATACAATTACCTTGCAGGGATTGACATGGATAAGATAGATTTCATTCTAGAGGCATCCGGCGACCTTGATATTGAGGTTGGCAAGCAGCTAAGGAAAGGAGACCTCGGGAAAGTAGTCCTAGGGCATAACTACCAGATAGCTGACAAGATATTCTCAAGAGGAATAAAAGTAGGCGATAAGGTGCTTGTTGACTCTGAGCAGCTGGAAGTTGTAGGGTTTTATGAAGAGGTCGGAAATCCTGCTGATGATGCCAATATTTATGTTACTAAGGAGCAGTACGAGCTTATTGACCCTTCTGGCAAGGGCCAGTACGGCTATGTTATGATAAGGGCTGCCAGCGATGTGAAGCCCAAGGCATTGTCAGAGAGCATCCAGGAAAAGCTAGGGAAGCACAAGGGACAGGAAGAGGGAGAAGAGGATTTCACAGTACAGACCTTTGAGGATGCTATCCAGACTTTCAGCACGGTGATAACCATCATCAATGGCATACTGGTGCTGATTGCATTGATATCGCTGGTGGTGGCTTCGGTCAACATAATGAACACCATGTACACAGCAGTCCTGGAAAGGACCAAAGAGATAGGCATAATGAAGTCAGTAGGCGCAAGGAACAGCGACATCCTCATTATCTTCATCTTTGAATCAGGGCTCCTTGGGATGATAGGTGGCATAATAGGAGTGATACTGGGCTTCCTGGCAGCCAGCACAGGCGGAAGCATTGCAGCAGCAGCAGGCTATTCATTGCTCAAGCCTATTTTCCCCTGGACACTAATATTCGGATGCATATTCTTTGCTTTCATGGTAGGAGCAGGCTCAGGAGTGATGCCTGCCATAAGGGCAAGCAAGCTCAAGCCCGTCGATAGCCTGAGGTATGAGTGAAGAGCATTTTCCGCGCCAGCATCTCAAAATCGTATTTACTACTTTGGCGCGCCAAGAAAAAAGAAAATATAAAAACTAGTGAATATAGGCTAGTGCTATAGGCAGCATTACAGGGGTGATTTCATGGAAGATGATTATCTTAAGGATGAGCTCAAAGCATTGAAGCTCGCCATTAACAATGAGAATGAAGTGAGGAATTTCTATCTTGAGCATGCAGCCAAGATGAAGAGCGAGATTGCAAAAAAGACCTTTATTTTCCTGGCAGATGAGGAGCTCAAGCACATTGATGCCATCAATGCCTTCAGCAAGTCGCTTCACGATGGGGATGAGCCTATTATTGACGCTGGCACAGAGGATGAGGCTGTCAATGCTGTCAAGGAATTCTTCTCCAGGACTGTTAAGGCTGCTGTTGAGGCAGCTGTGGCCAGCGAGAGCGACTTAAAGGCTTATGAGGCTGGCTTGCAGCTTGAGCAGAAAGGCTATGATTTCTACAAGCAGGCTGCTGAGAAAGCAGAGCACCCTAATGTCAAGAAACTGTTTGAGTTCCTGATGAAGGAAGAGAACAGCCATTATGCGCTTATTAGCAATGCGCTCGTCTACCTGAGGAGCCCTGATGATTATTTCCAAGGCGAAGAGTCATGGTTCTTCGAGGGATAATGGGCTATAATCTGGGCTATAATAATCACTATCATTGAAAAGCTTTAAATAAATGTGATTATATACTGGGTTTTTGGGTGGGAATTTGAAAGAGAAGTTTACGCATTATAGCTTGATTGTCATATTCTTATTGTTGCTCTATCTTGTCTTAAAGATGGTGTGGCCTTTTTTTAACTACATCTTAACAGGGCTAATACTAACTATTGCCAGCTATCCTGCGTATAAATGGCTCTTATCCAGGATAAAAAGAAAAAAGCTCAGCAGCATAATAGTTATCATCCTTATCCTCCTGTTGATCATCATTCCTTCGTCATTAGTAATAGGCAGCTTAGTAATCCAGACCAAGAGCTTTGTTGATTCCTTTGACCAAGCCTCTGTGGAGAAGGCAACAGGATATTTTAATAATATCAATTCTTGGGCTGTGAGCAAATTCGGGGATGATGCGAACCTTAAGGACAAGATTGGAAGCGCTCTTCAAGGCATGGAAAAGCTCATCATTAATTCAACAGCCTCACTACTAGGCTCAATAGCAGAGGTAATCCTAGGATTGTTTGTCATGTTCTTCATCATGTATTACGGCCTTATAGAGGGGAAAAAATGGCTCTATCACTTAAGGGAGCATATACATATACCAAGGGACAGGAAAGAGAAGCTGGTAAAGCAGGTAGCTCAGGTAACCCACGCAGTAATTTTTGGCCAGATACTCATAGCCCTGATACAGGGAGTACTCGGGGGCATAGGGTTCTTCATCGTAGGCATAAAGAACCCTGTCTTCTGGGGGTTTGTGATGACCATATTGGCATTCATCCCTGTGACAGGAACAGGGTTTGTGTGGATCCCTGCAGGAATAATAGAGCTGGTCAACAGCAACATCTTGGGAGGGATATTCCTATTAGTTTACGGTTTTGTAATAGTATCATCAATTGACAACTTCATAAGGCCTAGAATAATATCTGGAAAGAGCAACATACACCCTGCTATAGCATTAGTAGGGGTCCTCGGAGGGCTAAAGGTCTTCGGATTCATGGGCATATTCATAGGCCCATTCATAGCATCACTCTTCATAGGCATGGCAGGATTCTTATATGAAGATTACCTGAAACAGAGGGATTAGCCACTTAGTGCCACGAAGGAATTTTTTCAGTGTTCCCTCATATCTTTTTCATCATTTGGAGATAAGAATTAATCTTGGATTTTATCTTTATTTTAAGTCCCGAGTCAAGTGCTAATGCATCAGCTTGCTTATCCCAGTCATCCTTAGGCACCTTTGTGAGCGTGCCAATAAATTTCCTGCCAGCAAGAGCAGCCTGCCTCTCAACATCTTTTGCCTGTTCTGAGCTAAAATACTTGAGCGCTGGGAACTTGGTGATATTGTTTGCGCCTGCTTTCAGCAGCCGGGAATAGTAATTGGTCTTGTCACGCCATGCTCCTGCTGTGATGTGCAAATCAGGGAATGACCTTCTTGTCAAGGCAATCCATTGTTCATAATAATCAATCGGTGGCGAAGAAGTGAAAGGAGTTCCTTTCTGTGGGTTTAAGGAGTAGAAAGTAATCCTAGCAATGCCGTTGTCAGCAATGAACTTTTTCAAGAACCCAAAATCATCAAGAGTCTCACCGAGGCCAATGATAACAGTGACTCCTTTTTTCAATCCGAGCTTGTCGCAAGCAGCAAACATTGAGTTTATCTCGCTCATAGGTTTGGAAGGGCAGATTGTACTCCTCAGCTCAGGGTTTGCGCACTCAAGAGTGCCAATAACGCCTTCAACATGAGGCTTGTAAAGCTTCAACTCCTCATAGTTAAGCGTGCCAATATTAAGCCATTGCTTCTTTCCAGTTATCTCATGGACTGTCTTGATGATAAAAAGCAGTTCCTCCGTTAAAAATGAATCGTACCCTCCTGAAAGAAACTCTATCTGCCAGCCGCAAGCCTTTGAAATGATTGCCTCTGCAAAGATGGAGGCAAAGCTCCTCCTTGCCATGCGCGGGTCCTTCAGGCCGGCTATCCTGTCTTTCTGAGTTGACATGTAGCAAAAAGTGCAATCAGCCTTGCTGCAGTACCAGCTAAGGAAGATTGCGCGCTCAAAGCAAGTGGTCTGCATATCAGATGTTTTAACCATAATAAAGAAAAAGAAAAAAAGTTTGTTTAAAAAGTTTTATGCTTGTCAGGTAAAGTTCATTATTGAACTTCGTACTGACCAATCCTGCCAAGTATCGTATCTTTCTGAGCATCCCACTCATCTGCGGTCATTTCTTGCGCTTTTGGCTTTGGTGGCAATATTCTGTCATCGTAAGGCGTCTCTAAAGACTCTCTTAACATTTCTTGAGCTTCTTTTTTTGCAATTTTAATCCGATCTATTCTTTCATTTGCCCAAGATATTGATTTTCTGCAATCCTTAATTCTCTCTCTATCACTTTTTTTGAACTTCGAGTAAGTTTTAATTCTTTCTTCATCTCGAGCAATCCAATCCTCTTGCTCTTTGATATCTTCATCACAACCAGGTATTATAGTGCTTGCCAGCATGGATTCAAACTCTTCCCTGGCTGTCAAACGTGTGAATGAATCAAATATCTTGCCAGTGTAGTGGCTCCATGATCCCGACCGCTCTTTGTAATAATGTGCTAAAGTTTCAAAACCACGACTGCCCTTACCATCTGGAAGACTGCATAAGTATTTCAAATATGGACCTTTGTCTGGGTGCCACTCATATTCCATCTCTTTTAACTGTTCTTCAAGCTGTTTCTTTTGTACAGGGTCACTTGAAGACTTGATTCTATCTTCTAATCTCCTACGTAAAATACAATTGTCAGCTTGTTCTATTAGGCCTGTATCCCAAAAAGCAGGGTCAGATTTTTCATTGCCTATCATATGTCCATACTTCCATGTCTCGTGGCTTGTTGCAAAAATACTGCCTACTATATGGACCAGCCTATCTGCCTTCTCATATAATGCTCTTGCTTTGTCTAAAATAGGAGTTACTATTTCTGCATGTCTTTCTGAGATCTGCGCAGCTACCCATTTATTACCTTCCTCATGAGAAGATACTTCAAAATATCTTTTAACTAATTCAGGCATCTCAATTTGCTTGCTTTCTTTTTGTTCGCTCATTTTCATCCCCTCCTTTTTTTGCTTTGTTTGCCTTTGCGCTTAGTAAGAAACCATCCGTGGTTTCTAATTGTGAGAATTATTTGCATTCTCACATAAGCCCACTCGGCTGCTTGTTTTTGTTATCTTTTATTAGTGATTACAACTATATCAAACTTTCTCTTTATTTCTAGTTCAAAAAGGTAATTTTTATAAATAATAAGTTAATAATATAACAAAATGAGCTATAAATTGGATTCCAGGGATTTGAAGCTCCTTACTGAGCTTGACCTTGACAGCAGGCAGTCATTCAGTGAACTAGGTAAGAAGCTTGGCCTGAGCAAGAACGCGGTCGCTTACAGGATCAACAATCTCAAGGAAGAGGGCATCATCAAGCAGTTCCACACAGTAGTTGACATAGGCAAGCTGGGCTATATAAGCTTCAGGCTCTACCTTAACCTGCAGAACACCACGCCAGAGAAAGAGGAAGAGATAATAGATTTCCTCAAGCAGAAAGAGAACGTTACCTGGCTGGTTTCAATAGAAGGGGACTATGATATAGGAGCGCTCATACTGGCCAAATCAGTCAAGGAGATGAACTCATTATGGAAGGAGCTGCTTGAAAAGTATGTTAATTACCTTGAGGAAAGGCTTTTCACTATCATGACCCATGTGTCTTATTACTCAAGGGCTTATCTCACAGGCCAGAAGCATAATGATTATGAGATAGCTTTCATAACAGAGCCTGAAGAGGCAAAATTGGATGGGACTGACATAGAGCTTCTCAAGCTAATGGCACCTGATGCAAGAGCCAGGATAATAGACTTGGCAGGCAAGCTCAAGATAACCCCTAAAACAGTGATAGCAAGGATTAGGGCACTGGAAAAAAAGAAGGTCATCATCGGCTACAAGACCATGTTCGAGCTGGACAAGCTAGGCTACCAGTACTTCAAGGTGCATTTCAGGCTTCACAACACCACCAAGGATAAGCTTAGGCAAATGCGCAGCTACATCAAGCAGCACCCTAACATAGTATATAATAATGAGGTTCTAGGAGGGGATGATGTTGAGATGGAGCTCCAGGTAAGGGACCTGCAGGGGCTCAGGGCTATCATAAGCGAGATAAAAGCCCTTTTCGGCGAGATGATAAGGGAATACAAGACCATGCTCTTCTACAAGGAGCACAAGTACCTTTACCTGCCTGTGAAGCTTTGAAGCTTAAGCATCATCACAGTATCGGCAGCAGCTTCTCCAGCTCATAGCGAGTAAGCTTAGGGTCATCCTTATTAGGCTCGCCATGAAGCGCTATGCCTAGCTTGTAAGCATTAATCTCTTTTTTCTTTATCTGCACATAATCATCCAGGAACCTTTCACCCACCACGCTTCTCACTAGTTCGCTGCCTTTTGCCAGCTCTAGCGCCTCTTCAAGACTTCCTGGAAGGCTCCTGATCCCTAGCCTATCCCTTTCATTCTGGCTTAGGTGATAAACATCAAGATGGCTGGGCTCTGGCTTTGGCAGTTTCTCTGCTATGCCTTGTATGCCTGCGCTTATCATCATGGCAAGAGCGAGGTAAGGGTTGGCTGCAGGGTCAGCGCTCCTTAGCTCCAGGCGGACAGCTTTCTCATTTCCAGGCTCATACTCCGGCTTCCTGATAAGGTTAGACCTGTTCTGCGGGTCCCAGCATATATACACCGGAGCTTCAAACCCTGGCACCAGCCTTTTGTATGAATTCACAAATTGGTTGAGGAAGACTGTTATCTCAGGGATGTATTTCATCAGACCGGCCATGTACTGGTAAGCAACAGCAGATAGTTCGTGCTTGTCATCCTTATCATAAAAAAGGTTTTTCCCATCCTTAAATAGCGACTGGTGGACATGCATTCCGCTGCCGTTGTATTCTAGCATCGGCTTTGGCATGAAGCTTGCGAACAAGCCATGAGCTCTTGCCACTCTCTTAGCAGAATACCTATAGAGCATCATGAAGTCTGCCATGCTGAGCGCATCCATGTAATGAACATCGACTTCGTGCTGGCTCGGCGCAGCCTCGTGGTGGTCGTACTCGAATTCATAGCCCATTTCTGACATCAGGAGCTGAATTTCTTTCCTCACTTCTCCATGCCTGCCTCTCTTGAAATAGCCTCCATCATCCATTAGCACAGGCTTGCCATCTTCAACCACAGGGCTTCCATCGGGGCCTGCCTTGAACAGGAAGAACTCAAGCTCTGGCCCAATGAAAATCCTGTCTGCACCTGTAGCTACCTTGGCGCTGCCAATGGCTTTCTTCAGCTTAGTCCTGGAATCATACACATAATATCCGTTCTTTGGGTCAACCACATCCCCAAAGATGATTACTTCTTTCCATTTCCTCTCAAAACCCGGTGTCATGGTCTCATAAGCCACAGGAAATATCCTGGCAGTTGTCGGGTCAAACAATGCTAGCTTGTCGCTCTCATTAATCCTCTCTGGATAGAGTGATGATGCGTCAAACCCAAATCCTCTCTTCAACGAGCCCGCATTGATGGCCTCCACAGGTATTGTGAAGTTGCAGTCTCGCTCCCCTATCATGTCTGCTGTCATGAACCTGACAAACCTTATGTCCTTGTTCACTTTCAAAAGCTCAAGAAACTCTTCTGCATTTTCAAAGCCATGTGTCTTATCAGATAAAAATACCACATTTCCACCTCGCATGCCAGAATGCCTTGGCCTTTTCTGGCTATGAATCCTCATACAGCCATGAAGCTAATGACACATATAAATAATTATTTGCACTCTTTCAATACAAATGTTTTATTAAAAAGAAAAATTTAAATAAATGTTTGATAATAAACAGTTAAATGATATCATGACAAGACAAATGTTTGGTTGGTAAAATGGGTGGTAAAATGAAGCAAACCTTAGTGGAAATCGATGATGTTGACAAAAAGATAATCAATAGCCTGATTGATGATGCGAGGCTCTCTTACAGGCAACTAGCATCAAAAGTGGGCGTGTCAGTGGCTACTGCGATAAACCGAGCCAAGAGACTAGAGAAGTCAGGAGTAATTGTCAAGTACACTATTGGAGTGAAATACTCGCTAATAGGCTATGACATGCAGATAATAATGGATGTGCGCATAGCCAAGGGAAAGCTCTATGAGGTAGAGGATAAGATTGCCAAGCACCCTAATGTGTTTGCTGTCTATGATAACACAGGCCCATTTGATGCCACCATAATTGCCAAGTTCAAGGACAGGAAGAGCGCAGACGCTTTCATCAAGAAAGTCCAGACCTATGATTTTGTCGAGAGAACAGAGACCAAGCTGCTTCTCAGCACTGTGACTGAGCACATGATAAAGCTGCCTATTAGCCATGAAAATTGAGTTCGTGCAGCAGCTCTATCAGGCTTGCAGCGCTCCAAGCTTGGCTTAGGCATCCTTCGCTTCTCATGGCTTTGGCGCTGCTCACTTCTGCGCAGCAGCCAATGAACCCTGAGAAAAGCATCTCTTCCTTGCTAGCATTGCAAATCCTTTGGATGTATTTTGCGTAGTAGCTTGGGTCCAGCCTGTTTAGCGCAATGGCTGCATAATTATTGACGTAATACCATGAATCGCCGTTATGGTAGCTGGCATCATTTGTTCCTGTATATTCTGACCTGAACCTATGATTGTTATGGTTGAGCGTGGTAAGCCCGCCCCAGTCAAGCCAGAGCTCCTTGAGGGCCTTGTCAAAAGCCCGCTTCCATTCTTTTCTCAGAAGCAAGCCTGGGCAGATATAGCTTGCAAGGAAAATATTAGGCCTAATAGCCTTTTCAGGCAAGCTCGTATGCACACTATCCTTTAACTCTCCATCAACAAAGAATTCCTTGCGCACCAGGGCCTTGAAGTCTTTTTCAAAAGACTTGAATAAGGGCTTGGCCCTGGTCATGGTTGCGATTTGCGTGTGCAAGCTTAGCATTGACAAGAACAATGCCTGTATCTCTATGCAGGCGCCATCTCGCCTCGCTGGCTTGGTGTCCATCCATGTCTCTTGCTCATTATTAACAATAAGCCCGTTCTGCAAGTGATGGTGCAAAAGCCCGTTTATGGCAACCTCCAATGCTCGCTTGATGGTTATGATCTCAGACAAGCTCAGGTGCTCATTGAGGATTTTTTTTGCATTAAGGGCGTCAATGAAGTCCTTTAGCCTTAAGAACAGCCAGCCAGTGCTGTCGATGCTCTTTACATCAGCAGGGTTTCCTGGGAACCTGCTGGCTATGAGCCCGTCATTGCTCATTGAGTTCAGGTACTTGAAAAGTACGCTCTTGACAAGGTGGTATTTTTCCTGCAAGACTAAGGCTTTTATGCTTATGAGCTCATCCCTTGCCCATAGCTGGTAAAACCATGGAAGGCCTGCTATTATGCCTACTTTCCTCTCTTCCCTGTGTATGGTTATTAAGAGGTCATCAAGGGCTTTAATCGCGCAGTTCGTGGCTAAGTCTTTGCTTGTAAAGGTGTGGGCGCAATAATTTCTCATGGAGTTGAGCAGGTATTCTTTATTTTCATAAACTGTATTGGCGTGCTCAACTGCCTTTTCCTTTGTCTCTGCAAATGAGAATACCAGCTTAAGGCTTTGGTCTGACGGGGTGCTTATTCCTATTGCCTGATAAGCATAGTATTCTGAAGCAGAGCCCCTTCTCATATCATAAGCATAGTCCTTCTTAACCCATTCATCTAGCTTCCTCCACTGGTTAGCACCCTTTATTGCCATGAAGCGCGTCTTCTCAATATGCGAGAGCGAAGCGTCAGAGTGCTGGTCATACCTTATTATTATGATGTCCCCTTCATTTGCTATCGAGTAAACTCTCCCCCATTCAGGCCTCTCAAATATGCCCCTGAAATCCAGCTCCAAGGTTATTTCACCATCATAGCCATTAATCGAATATATCATTGAATTATTAAATAGGTTGAAGCTCTCCTCAGCGCCTGACTTGTAAGTCCTTTGGGCGCTAAAGAAATTGTTCCTGATGGAAACCATCTCTCCAGCTTGTTGGGCTGAGAGCTTAATGTCCTCTATGGCCTTGTAAAGCTGCCATCGGCCCTGCTCAAGGAAGAACAGCCCTTGCATATGCGTAAAATTATTTTGCCCAAGGGAAAGGTAGTTGCCTCTCTTATTAGTGATGAGAAAAGCGCAATCGCTATGAGCATGCTCATCAAGCCTTTTATCCTTGAAAGAATGTATTATGTGCAAGAATGCCCCTCTTTTTTGTTTTAGCTCAGCGGTTATTCGTAAAGCATTTGCTCCAGGCTTCCCTAAAGCCTATTGCTTTCCTAAGCCTATTGCTGCCCTCAGCTACTTATTCTTGTCTGCAAAGCTTATTACTGAATGGTCCCCTATGTTAAGGTGCTTGAAGTTATCATCCACGACAGTGTCTGACCCGACTATGGAGTTCTCCAAAAGGATATTGGAAATTATCGCTTTCTCACCGATTATGCAGTCCCTGAGTATGCTGTTGCTTATCTCCGCACCAGCTGATATGCTCACATAAGGCCCTATCACTGAATCCTTTATCTTCACACCATCTGCCAGGTGCACTGGCGGTATTATCACGCTATTTATAGTATCAACTAGCTTGTTATGCTTTTGCAGGAGAGCCCTGTGAGACTCCAGCAAGGTCTCTGGCTTGCCAGCATCATACCACCCTTCTATTGGCGGGCAGATGAACTTAGTTCCTTGCTCCATCATATAGCTAAGGGCGTCCACTAGGTAGTATTCTCCTTTTAGAGTGATTTCATTGTCATAAAGGTGCTTGATTCCCTTGAACAAGAGCTTGTAATCCTTAATATAATACAGCCCTATGTTGGCAAGCTTGGAGATAGGCTCCTTAGGCTTCTCTATTATCTTACGGATATAGCCTTTATCATCAAGCACACATACTCCAAAGCGCTGGTAATCCTCTACTTCCTTAACCCATATAAGGCCTCCTTCATCCTCTTTCAGATTATTGATAAGGCTTAGGTCTGCTTCGAACAAGGTATCGACATACACCATTATTACAGGCTCATTTATGTAAGGCTCTGCCAGCTTGATTGCGCCTGCGCTGCCATCCTTGACTTTCTGCTCAATGAACCTTGCCTTGAAGTCATAGTTTTTCTTGACAAACTCCTCAATCTTCTCCTTGAGCTTGCCTGTTATGAAGATGACTTCAGAAATAGTCTGGATGTTCTTCTTATCAGCCTTTTTTTCAGCAATCAGCTTCTTCTGCTCTTCATTGAAAAGCTTGAGCTCATCAAGTATGTGGCTAAGGCATGACTTGCCTGCGAACTCAATCAAAGGCTTGGGCTTGGTGTGAGTGTGAGGCCTCAGCCTTGTGCCTTCGCCTGCCAATGGAATAATGACTTGCATGGTAATCACCTTTTATTTTGTATTAAAAATTAAAACATAAAACCATACTCCGGGTATATTTATAAAAGTTATGATAAATATGATTATTAGTATGAGTAATGATTAGTAATATAATTAGTTTGAAAACATGGCCGTAAGCGTCAACTACACAAAAATTTTTGTTTTTGAACAAAATTTTTGTTGGACGCTGACGCCTGGGGGCAGCCCCATCCGGGGTGGGTGTAGGACACGTTTTCAAACAGGACAAGCAAGATAATCTGCTAAGCGCAAACTTTTTATAATCAAGCAGCAAAGCAAGTACCATGCCTTCAATTATTGACTTGCCCAGCGTGGTTGCGGGGCTAAAAGAGGATGAGAGAGAGCTTTTCAGCCGCTTCTTCATAGTCCAGGAAACCATCGGCAAGCTAGCCTTGCCAAAAGAGATGAAGCCATGGGCTGAGAAATCCTTTGGCAGCATTAGCAATGTAGAAAGCCAAAAGATAATCAGGGTCTTCAACAAGCTGACTTTTGAGATGGCATTGTTCAATGAGCTAAGGGCTAAGAGGCCTATTGAGGCTAAGGTTGATGAGGATGCCCTTAAAATCGTAAAAGAGAATGTCAGCGACCATTTTGCCAAGCCCAAGGCTAGCACACCAATGGAATCTTTTGGTAGGATAAAAGGCAAGTATTGCATAACTGCCAGCAATGTAGCCAAGTACGACGGCTTGCATGGACTGGTCATATTCAAGAAGAGCAACCCTCTTGAATTCAATGAAAAAGAGCTGCAGGACTATTTCGCCACTGCATTGAAATGGTTTGAGAAAGCGCATAAGAGCAACAAACAAGCCAACTATCCTTTCCTGCTCTGGAACTGCCTATGGAAGGCAGGGGCAAGCATAATACACGGCCACATGCAGCTGGTGCTGGGAGAGGGAATGCATTATTCAGAGGCAGAGCTCTACAACAAGATAAGGAAAGAATACGATGAAAAGCATAAAGAGAGCAAGGGTGACTTTTTCCAAGACTTATTCAGGGCGCATGAGCTCATAGGGCTTGGGCTTAGGAGAAAAGGCGTGCTGGTGTTCTTTAGCATCACCCCGAAGAAAGACAAGGAGATAACCATAGTCTCTGAGAAGCTTGACAAGAATTGTGTAAGGGCTATCCATAACGCAGCGCTATGCCTGGTGAAGGAAATGGGTGTAAACAGCTTCAACCTAGGTGTGATAATGCCTCCAGTTGACAAGGTTGAGAGAGAAGGAAATTGGAAAGGCTTCCCAGTCATTGCCAGGATTGTGAGCAGGGGCTCACTTAGCAACAAGACTTCAGATATCGGCGGGGTTGAGATGTTCTCAGGCAGCAAGGTGATAGAGACTGACCCGTACAGGGTTTTTGAGAAGATTAATGCCTATTTCTAATTATGAGATTCCTATCTATGAGAGTTTTATCGTGAGATTTCTATTTTTCCAGCGCCCTGTTATGAGCTACGATGTAGAACTTGACAAAGTGCTTCCAGTCTGCTAGGTTTGATAGGTATTTTGCATTTATCTTGTTCTGAACCCTTTCTGCATGGTCAAACATAGTGTATCTATAGAGAGTGTCTGCGAGGTCATTGACTTGCTGCTCGTAAGTTCTGCCAAACCTTTTCAGGATGTAGATGCCTGCATGCTCCTTTAGCAGCTTGTTCTCTATGAACCTACCAAAGCCTGCGAGGTCGCTTGTGAGAGAAGCTATTCCCATGGCTGCAGCCTCTAATGGGGTGTAGCCCCATGGCTCATAATATGATGGGAACAAGCCTAAGTGGCATCCTGCCATGGCATCATATGACGATAAGTTGAGCAATCCGTCATTCCCATTGAGATATACAGGGTAGACCAAAACTTTGACATTGTCATCTTGCTTGTTATCAAGCCCCTCGCATAACAAGCCTTTTACCAACGGGTCATTGTCCTCGTTCTCTATGTTATGAGTAAGTATTGATGGGTTGCCTGACCTTTGGAATGAGAGTATATTAGTCCTTAACTCCCTCATGAAGTCCTTCTCAAAGAAGCTCTCATCAGCGCTAAGGTTTCTGGAGATGAAGTCAGTGACTATCTGCTGGAGTATGTGGTTGGATTTGGTGTCTACCAAGCTCCTTATGTGCTTATAATAGTTCTTGTTCTCCAGTAGTTCTACCTTGACACCGTAGGTCTTCATAGGCACCCAGAAGAACACTGCCACTGTCCTCTTGCTCTTCTCCTTTTTCAGCCTTTCATTAAGCAATCCCAGTGCTTTTGCCAGGATGTCCATGCCTTTGTTAGCAAACTCATACCTGCTTGCAAAGAAGAATATTATGGTGTCTTTGAGGTCAAAGGTATAGTAAGGAAAGAAATGGTATGTCAGGAATTCCTTGATTATGCCTTTGCAAGTTACATGCTTTATAGAGGTCTCCTCTATGGTGGGAAATTTTTCCACATCAATACCATTAAGAACCAGTACTTCAGCCCTTCTTCCTAGAAGCTTCTCTGCCTCTAGGCTGGTTATCTCGCTCACAGTGGTGAAGATGTCTGTCCTTTGAGCGCAAGCCACTTCCATTGTGTGCTTAGGCAAGATGTTAAACTCTTTTGCCTTTTGCATAGGATCGAATTTTCCTAGCTGGTTGTACAAGTCAAATCCATTGCCAGCCAAGGTCCTGCCTAGCATGGTGGCGTGAGTAGTGAAAACAGTCCTTACACTGGTATTATTAAGCTTTTGGTAGAGCAGGGCTGTTCCGCTAAGCCATTCATGGAAGTGACCTATTATCTTCATCTGGCTAAGCGCAGAGCTGATTTTTTCAAGCAGCATGCCGACGCACCAGCTCCAGACCACTGGCTCATCAAAATCATATGACCCGAACAATGAATCAACCTTGAAACCATCCCATAGCTTGGTCTTGACATAGTCTTTCTGCGCAAAGAACCCTTGGAAGTCAACTAGTATTGCTCTCGGCTCTCCCCTTATCTCCCACCTGCCATAATGGCAGATTATGCCCTGGCTTTCCAGCTCTAGGAATATCAGCTTAAGGAACTCAGGAACAGCCTCTTTCCTCAGCTCTACATCAGCGTTTTCCTTGAAATAAGGCCCAATCAGGAAGTAATTCGGGTAGTACTCAACCATATATGGAGCCTTAGTCTTGAGTACTGTGTTAATACCTCCTGCCTTGTTGCACACTTCCCATGAGACTTCAAAAACATAATCTGCTGCTGGCTTTATCATTGCTCATACCTCCATTCTTGCGCTAGCATATGCCATTTATGCCTTTAGCCATTTATGCCCTTAGGTTAACTATTACGCCTAGCATCATCATGCCAAATATCAACCCGAGCACAAAGCCGTATATGAACTCCTTTATGACAAACTTGTGGTGGAGCTCTGCCTCATGCCTTTTCCATAATATCTTTTTGCTCTCCTCCTCTGCCAATGCCTGCTTTGCTCCCAGCACTATCTTCTTCAGCTCTTTTTCTGACAATCCCTTCTCATCAGCGCCTTGCTCTGGCTCATCATATTTCACTAGCTCATCTTTTTCCCCAGGCAAGCCCTCATCCAGGTCATCAATTGGCTTTATTACTGGAAGCTCAGGATATTCCTCGTGCTTATCTTCTGGCTGTTCCTCGTGCTGCCCTGGCATTGCTTTAGCATCTTGCTCAGCATCTTGCTCCATCTCGAGCTTTAGCTTCTCTTGCTTCCTGTTTATTTCCTCAATCTTAGGAGCGATGTGGTCGTCAAAAGTAAGGTAATCATGCTCTTCAAAAACAGGAAGAATCTTTTCTTGCTCAGGATTCTCTTGCGCAGGAGAAGCATCTGGCTTGGCTTTCTGCCTATGCCTACGAGGGGCGCGGCTAGGCTGGTGTTCTGCCATTGGCACTGGCTCAGGCTGCTTTGCCTTGAGGAACTCGTCAATTGCATCATGCATGTCTTCCTTGTTATAGGTCTTCCTTAGCCTAGCAGCCAACTCCTGCTCTCCAAAAACATGCTCCACCCAGTTGGCAAAGTCATTGCGCTGGTCATTGACATGATGGTTGAACTCTATGTCATCTATCTTTTCCATCACTTCCTTTAATCCTTCTATGTTCTTGGCTTTCCTGCCGTGCGCAAAAAAGAACCATTTCTCATGAGGGATATCCTGCTTATCCTGAAAGTCATTTTGGTCTTCTAATGCCAAATTAACCACCTCTTTTTTTATGAATGATTGCTGATAATTTTTAAATTAAAATAATTTCACCACAGCTTATGAGTTATGTGCTTGTATATCACTAGCTGCATGCGCTGCTTGTCCTTCAGCCCTGCCAGCTTCTCTGCCAGCTCCAAGTCCTTGAAGACGTCCTTAATCCATGTAGCAAAGTCATTCTTCTCAGGGCTCACATGGTAGTTAAAGACATGCTCTTCCAGCTCTTCCATCAGGTCTGCCAATTCTTTCATGTTCTTGACAGGCTTGCCATTGCACAGGATGAAATAGTTCTCCTGCGGAGCATCCCTTAATGCATGGTGCTTATGCGATGCTGCATCAGCATATGGGTGCGACTCGTGCATTGGCTGGTCAGCTAAAGCATTGGCTAAGGTGCTGTTTGCTGCATTCTCAGCGCTCTTGTTCTTAGGTGGCCTTCCTCTTTTTCCTTTCACCTTTTGAATCTTCTTCTTCCTGGGCATCTCTGCGCTCTCACCTCATCTTTTATCGATTCTTTCTATAAGTTATTCTTTCTATAATTTCTTGATTATTTTTTTATTACTGTCTCTGTAGCAGGATTTGTTTCATCGTATTCTATTTTCAGGTTGATCAGGCTTTCGCTTGGGTGCTCGCTTATGAATTCCTGCTTGAAGGCTGCCTCTCCCTGGTGCAGGTAGGCTTCTGAGCCTTTCTGTCCCATTGCTGCCATTTTCTTCTTGTTAAATTCCTTCACCCTTATAACTATGTCATTCAGCACGTTCATGAAAGTGATGAAGCCTTCATAAGGCGTATCATAAGGGTTGAAGTACTTGTGGACATCCCCGTCACTGAACCATTTTATGCACATGTAGTAGAAGTGGTCGCTAGTGGTTAGCTTTCTCCAATCATCTATAAGCCCTGTATCTCCTGATTTTTTCACCAGCCTACCTACCTTGTAGAGCTCACTGGCAGCTGAATTCTGGAGCTGGTTGCCTAGCCAGGCGCTCAAGTCTCTCTCAACATCTGCCCATGACATGAAGTGGTGTATGTCCATCTCAGCAACAGGGACGTATTTCTCTGCAGCCTCGCTCACTGTGACAAAGCTATTGTCAGGGTGCCTGAGTATCTCTTCAGGCAGCCTTTCCATGAACTTGAATATGCCTGTGTCTTCCCATTGGTGCTCTCCAAAGGTCTCGTAGTCCATGAACAGGTTAATGACATAGCCGTTTCCATTATTAGAAGATATCCACCTGGAGTACTTCTCAACTGTCAATGGATGCTCGCTCCATCCCTTATTGCTGAACCTGAAAGCCACATCATCGCTAAGCTTATAGTTCTTCAGCAGCAGCTTCATGCTTTCAGCAGTCTTAGGAGTATAGACGAAGTTAGGGCTTCTCCATCCAAGGATATGGTCTGCTCCCTCTGCGAGTATGGTCTTGTAGCCCAGGCCTTGCACATAATTTGCCAGCTCATTGTTGTAGATGAGCTCTGTGTTCCTGAAAGCCTTGGACTCCTGGCCAAACAAATCCTTAATTTTCTCCCTGTGCATCATGACCTGCTCCTTGAACTCGTCCTTGTCAAACAAGTAGGAGAGTGAATGGTAATAGGTCTCGTTGAGGAACTCAACGCATCCAGTCCTTGCCAGCTCCCTGAAAGAATATAACACTTCAGGGGCATACTTCTCAAACTGGTCAAGTGCCACTCCAGATATGGAGAAGCTGACCTTGAACTTGCCATTATGCTTCTTGATTAATTCCAAAAGCAGCCTGTTAGTAGGAAGATAGCACTTGTTTGCCACTTTCTTTATTATCTCCCTGTTCTTGTATTCATCAAAATATTCTGAATTGTTGCCTATGTCAAACACACTGTACTTCCTCAGCCTAAAGGGCTGGTGCACCTGGAAATAAAAACAAACACTGACCATGGTCTTTTACCTCGTTGCTTTCTTCACCCCTTTTCTTCTAACTTCTCATCTACTTCTATCCTACCCTCCTCTTTTCATCCTTAGCATCTCTCCGTAAACATTTATGCACTGGGCAGCTGGCTTGTCCCATGTCATGTTGCGCACCTCAAAGGAGCCGTGCTGCTTTAATTCATCATTCAATGAGCTGTAGTGCAGAACTGCAAGTATCTTGTTGGCCATGTCATTAATGTCCCAGAAGTCAACCTTGAGCACATGCTCCAGCACTTCTGAGACTCCTGATTGCTTGGAGATGATGGCAGGAGTCTCCTGGGCCATTGCTTCCAATGGCACTATCCCAAATGGCTCTGACACTGATGGCATTACAAAAACATCAGCTATCTTGTTGAGCTTGGCAACCTCATCCCTGGTGACAAACCCTGGGAAGATGAACTTGTCAGCCATTCCTAGCTCTGCCACTCGCTCTATCATCCTTGGCAGCATGTCTCCTGTGCCTGCCATTATGAACTTCACATCCTGATCCTTCTCTAGCACTTTCTTAGCAGCCTCCACAAAGTAATCAGGCCCTTTCTGTAAGGTAATCCTGCCTATGAACAACACTATCTTGTCACTCTCCTTTATCTTGCTGGCATCATGGTAAACATCCTGGACAGCCTCAGCAGCATTATGCACCACCCTTATCTTCCACTCAGGCACCCCGTAATCATTCATTATCCTATGCTTGATGAGGTTACTGACCACAATCACCAGGTCTGCTGCGTGCATGCCTTCACGCTCCATGTCATAGACCTTCTGGTTCACGCTCATGCCTCCTGACTTGTCAAACTCTGTTATGTGCACATGCACCACCAAAGGCTTGCCTGTGGCTTTCTTGGCCTGGATGGCTGCTGGAAAGGTCCAGTGGTCATGGGCATGGATGACATCAAACTGCTCTTGCAAGGCTATTTTCCTCACTTTAAGGGCAAACAGGAAGGCTTCCTGGAACACATTGGGCCCATAAAGGGCTTTGGCCCTGTCTGCTGGTGAAAGGCTTGCAAGATAGCTCTTTAGCTCTCCACTGTAGCTTTCTGGGGTTTCATAGGCCCCTAGGAAGGTATCTACTTCCTTGAGCTGGAACCTTAGCCTGGGGAAGAGGTGGTCTGCTACCAGTATCTTCATGTAGTCGCTGCGTATCATCCTCGGGCCAAAGGGCATGACATAGGTTACTTCTACGCCCTGCTCAACCAAGGCCTTGGTCAGGTTATAGCAGACCATTCCTACTCCGCCTGCGAAAAAAGGCGGCAGTTCCCACCCCAACATTAATACTTTCATATTTTTTATCTCACCTTCTTTTCCCAGGGAAAACCCAAAAAAAATAACTAATAAATTAAGCCTGATAATTTTATTTTTAATTCATTTAGCCAATTAATTAATGACATTTAATTAATGACATTTTTTATTTATTTTTTAGCTCATCAGCCCTAAAATGATTGTCCAAAATGCCCTTAAATCCACCCTTAATCCAGTTGTTTTTGGCTCTTATCAGCGCATTCGCCAGCAAATAATTATTAATTAATAATGATTTTTAACTGGTTTTTTAATTGCTTATTTTTTTATTTTGACCTTAAACTAATTTATTTTATTTTTCTATTTTTAGCTTTTTTTTATTCGGGAAAACCGCGTTTTTCATAATTAATAAATATTAAATAAATGGCATGGATTAATAAACAATATGGATTTAATTAATTTAACCTCAATTTATCTTGGTATGACCACTTTTAT
>JAFGRK010000012.1 GCA_016935175.1 Candidatus Woesearchaeota archaeon
CCCAGATGAGTGCTTGCGTAGGCCAGCAAGCCCTTAGGGGGGGAAGGATCCGCAGGGGCTATAATAAAAGGACTTTGTCATGCTTCAAGAAAGGGGACTTGGGGGCTGCTGCAAGAGGATTTGTAAAGAACGGGTTCAAGGCAGGCCTTGAGCCGTTTGAGCTGTTCTTCATGGCCATGACAGGAAGGGACAGCCTCATGGACACAGCCCTTAGGACGCCTAAATCAGGATACTTATACAGGAGATTAGCCAATGCCTTGCAGGACTTCAAGGTCGAATATGACTTTACAGTCAGGGATGCGGGCAAGAAGATCATCCAGTTCGCTTATGGAGAAGATGGCATTGATGTGAGCAAGAGCGAAGGCGGCAAGATAAACGTAGGGCACATAATAAGGACTAACTAAAATAAAGCAACTGGACAAGCCAATAAAAGATAATAACAAGATAATAACAAGATAATTGATGATTGATTAAATCCAATGATGATTGATTAAGGTTAATGATTGATTTAATGACTGATTAATGATTGTAATGATTGATTAATGAGTTATCAATGATTTATTAAGAAGTGATATCATGAAAGCAGAACTAAAGGAATACAAGGGAAAGCTCCCGTTGAAGATACTGGAAGATGTAGAGAGCGAGCTGCCTGACAACATCAGCAGCAGTAAGCTCAAGAAGATAATGGAAAAGATATTCATCGAGTATAGGAGCTCTCTTGCAGAGCCAGGGGAAAGCGTAGGCTTGGTTACTGCTGAGAGCATAGGGGAGCCAGGGACCCAGATGACCCTGAACACCTTCCACTTCGCAGGAGTCAGTGAGATGAACGTCACCACAGGATTGCCAAGGCTTATAGAGATCCTGGATGCGAGGGCTGAGATAAGCACCAAGATGATGGAAGTTTACCTTAAAAAGCCTTACTCCGAAGGAAAGGACATCAAGCTCATAGCAGAAAGCCTGAAAGAGACCAAGTTCAAGGAGTACATCAAGAGCATAAGCATAAACGTAGCAGAGACCAAGATGATCATAGAGCTGGACCAGAAAAAGCTCAAGGACAGGAAGCTGAATGCGGCCAAGATAGCCAAGACAATGGACAAGGGATTGAAAGGCTTTGACCTTAAGATTGAGAAAGATGAGACTATAAGGATAAAGGCATCTGGTGATGACGCGCTTAATATGATATACAGGCTAAAGGAGAAGATAAAGGAAGTTTTTGTAAATGGCATAAAAGGAGTTACCCAAGTATTGCCTGTCAAGAGAGAGGAAGAGTTTGTCATAGTCACCGCAGGAAGCAACCTCAAGGAGGTTTTGAAGCTTGACTTTGTGGATACTTATAGGACCACCAGCAACAGCATCATCGAGGTTGAGAAGACCTTCGGGGTAGAAGCAGCCAGGGAATCTATAATCAAGGAGATGAGAAAAGTCCTGAAGCATCAGGGAATCAACCTGGACTTGCGGCACATATTACTGGTGGCTGATGCCATGACTATGTCAGGCAAGGTATTGGGAGTTAGCAGGTATGGCATTGTCAAGGAAAAGCCTAGCGTGCTTGCAAGGGCATCATTCGAAACCCCAATAGTCCACATAATAAACGCCAGCATGGTAGGAGAGGTAGACCAACTTAACTCAGTCATTGAGAATGTTATGATTAACCAGCCAGTCCCTATAGGCACAGGCCTTCCAGGATTGATCACCAAGGCAAAGGAGGAAAAGCCCAAGAAAGGCAAAGATTAGAGAATAGGCGTATTGAGGCGGATATTAAGATGAGCGTTGATGAGATCAAGAAGATGTTGAAGAGCGGAAGCCTAGTCATAGGCGCCGAAAGCACAGTGAAAGCCCTTAGGAAGAACGAGCTTGTGAAAGTGTTCCTGGCAAGCAATGCGCCAGAAGGGCTGGTAAATGACATAGGGCACTATGCAGCCATAGCCAAGGTCGAGGTCGAGAGGCTTGAAATACCCAATGATGATCTGGGAGTTGTGTGCAAGAAGCCCTTCCTCATAGCGTGCATAGGCCTCAAGCAGCAAGCAGCTGCTGAGAAAAAAAAATTTTAGGAGGAAAATTTGAGAAAATTCTTTTCTCTTATTCTTTAAGATGGCAACCGGACAAAAAATAACTTTTGACACAGACATAATCAAGTGCATGAGCCTGTTCGAGAGCATGACAGGAGCCAAGCTTAAGGACTGCTTTTTTGACAGGGAAAAGCTCGTATTCTTGGTAGATGCGGGAGAGATGGGGAAGGCCCTTGGCAAGAACAAGGGCAATGTGATGAAGCTGGAGAAAGTGCTTAACAGGAAGATAAAGATAGTGGAGTTCAATTCTTCAAGGCTCCAATTCATAACCAACTACCTGGCACCGCTCAAGATACTTGACATCAAGGAAGAGGACGACATAGTCACAGTCACAGGAGCAGACACAAAAACAAAAGGTTTAATAATAGGAATAAAAGCCCAGAACCTAAGGAACCTTGAAAAGGTGGTAGGCAAGTACTTCCCCATCAAGGAGATAAAGGTTATATGATATCAAAATCATAAAGAACACTGATTGGAGATTAATAAAATGGCAAACAAAAAACAAAGTTTTTTGGTGCCCCCAAAAATCACCAGAGGTGATTTTTGATGGCAAACAAGAGCAGCGGACTGAACGCGGCCAAAAGGCTGAAGAAAAGAAGAAAAGAGAGCAGATGGCATAATAAATGGTTTGTCAAGAAAGCCAAGCACCTGAAAAGGAAGTCAGACCCTCTTGAAGGGGCAAGCATGGCATCAGGCATAGTCTTGGAGAAAGTCCAGCTTGAGGCAAAGCAGCCTAACTCTGCCATGAGGAAGTGCGTAAGGGTCCAGCTCATTAAGAACAGCAAGCAAGTAACTGCCTTTTGCCCTGGAGACGGCGCCAATAAGCTCATAGACGAGCACGACGAAGTATTGATTGAGTGCATCGGCGGCACAATGGGCCGTTCAAAAGGAGACATCCCTGGAGTCAGGTGGCAAGTCATAAAAGTGAATGACCAGAGCCTTGATGCTCTGCTTAAAGGAAAGATAGAGAAGGCAAGGAAGTGAGCTATTTCATTTTTCTCTTTTTTTTTAAGTTAAAAGCATTAATATTTAAATATAAACCTCATTTACATAAATTATAATGAAAGATATTGAGATTCCTCGTTTTGTGAAATGGGCTGGTGGCAAGCAACAGCTAATGAAGCAATTTGAGCCTTTCTTCCCAAAGAAGTTCAAACGATACTTCGAGCCCTTTGTGGGGAGCGGTGCCGTTGCCTTTTATATAATACAGAAATTTCATCCTACCGAGGTTTTCTTATCAGATACTAATGAAGAGCTTATCAACGCGTTCCATGTTGTGAAAACAGATGTGGAGAAGCTTATTATTCTATTAAAAAAACATAAAAGCGAGCATTTAGCAGATTCCAAGACTTATTATTACCGCATAAGAAAGCAAAACCCTGCTGAATTACCTGCTTTAGAGCGAGCTGCCAGATTTATTTATCTTAATAGAACCTGTTTTAACGGTTTATACAGAGTAAATGCAAAAGGGCAATTTAACGTTCCTATAGGCTCTTATAAGAATCCTGATATTGTTCAGGATGACAAGCTAAGGAAAATATCAAAACTTCTTCAAAACGTTACTCTTCAAGTGATGCCCTTTGAAAAAATTCTTGACCTTGCTAAAGACGGGGATTTCATATATTTTGATCCTCCCTATTATCCGTTAAAGAAAGGGAATAACTTTACAACTTATACGAAGGATAACTTTCTGGAGAAAGAGCATATGCTATTGGCCGAAGTCTTCAAAAAATTATCTCAAAAAGGTTGCCTTTGTATGGAGAGTAATAGTGACACCACATTTATTCATGAGCTTTACTCGGATTTTAATAGGCGAGTTGTCAGAGCTAGAAGGATGATTAATTGTGATGCCAGTGGCAGAGGAGAGGTAAATGAGCTCGTAATCACTAATTATTAGCTCTTTATTTTAACAAATACCATGATTTCTTAAGATTTTTCGTGTATTTCTTATTCTTTTTATTCTCCTTATCAGTGTATTGTGCTTTTGGAGGCTGCCCATTGCAAACACTCATGCACATATTATCGATCTCTTTCGGGCTGTCTATGAACTCTCGAATCCATCCTTGAAGAAATAAATTTTTTGGCTCAAAATTACTCTCTCTGGTATAATTTATTTCCTGCTCCAACAGGAATAATTGAGCTAAAATAGCAATGACTTTTAACGAGTTCAGGTAGTGGGCGAAGGCTTCTTTCTCCACGAGCTCAACTTCCATTTCAGGATCTTTTCCATAGAAAACGTTATCAAACAAAACTAGCAGCTCCTCTTTTAAATCCGGCCTTGAACGGGCTCTTAAATTTAAATCGATTAGCACTCGGAGATGGTTTGGCCTGAATTCGCGTTCACCTTCTTTGAGCCAAATTTGAAAATTTTTGCTTAGGTCATATTTGTTTTTCAGCCTTTTAGGGAGTTTGGAAGGCCTTATCAAATAAATCTCCTCACATTCCCCGCTATAAATTAAATGTTTTTTATCAAACTCTATTTTTTCAATTTCCAACAGCATTTCTTTATATTTCATATTATGTGTTACTGACAGGTTATTAATAAAAGTTATGGCCAAAACTTAATAATATTTCCGGTTTTTCACGGAAGTATTCCGATTCTGAGCCAAAAACACTGGACATTTGACCGCAGAGTATATAAAGGGGTAAGTTCATAGACGAGATGGAAATGACCATCTATTTTAATGAGAAAAACTTCACTCTTATGCATGGAGATTGCCTTGAAATACTGCCAAAAATAGAGCCTGGCTCTATTACTACTATCTTTGCCGACCCGCCTTATAACCTTTCTAATGGTGGCATAACATGTAAGGCTGGCAGAATGGTTTCTGTAAATAAAGGCGACTGGGACAAATCTCAGGGATTTGAAAAGGATTATCAATTCACTTATAATTGGATTAAAGAATGTCATAGAGTGCTAAAACCAAATGGGACCATATGGATATCCGGCACCATGCACAACATTTATCAAGTGGGCTATGCCTTGCAATCGTTAGGTTTCCATATAATAAACGAAATTGTGTGGTATAAGCCAAACGCGCCTCCTAATTTGGCGTGCAAGTGTTTTGCTCATAGCCATGAAACATTGATTTGGGCAAAGAAAGGTAAGGCTGAGAAACATCACTTCAATTATTCTCTTATGAAAGAATGGATGGATAAATTCAGCCCTAGTGGGAGGCAAATGCGCAGCTTATGGAACATCCCTTTAACTCCGCAAAACGAAAAAAATAACGGAAAGCACCCGACACAAAAGCCGATAGAATTATTGCAGAGAATAATATCTGCCAGCTCAAAAAAAGGTGACTTAATATTAGATCCATTTAATGGTTCGGGGACGACAGGTATTGTTGCCCGTCACCTAAGCCGGCAGTATGTTGGCATTGATAAAGAAAAAGAGTTCCTAGATTTAACTATAAGAAGACTTAAGGAATTCACTGAGTAAAAAAAATAATCTGATGTTAAAGCATTCTACAGTTTTCAGCCCTTATTCTTCAGATTAGGGTGTGAAAAACCAGAGAAACACGTGATGCTTTAGGGCTATTTGCTTCTTTAAGGATTGTATAGTTTTTTTTGGTTTTAAGCCTAACTCTCAAGAACTCTTATTTACCCTTGCTTATTTTTCTTTTATTCTTTTTCTTCCAAATCCTCTAGCCAGGTGTCGAATAGTTCAAGTATTTCCGTTTTCTTGCACCTCCTTGGCAATAGCTTGCTGCTTTTCGCCCACCTCTTTTTTGCCACTGCTTATCTAACTGATTATTAATTTATCACCTATTATTATTTTATTGCTTTTTACCCTGTTCTTATTTTTTCTTCACGCTTCCTGAGCTCCTGCTTGATGAGCTCCTGCTGCTGCCTGAGCTTCGGCTAGTTGTGCTAGGCCTGTAAGAGCTTCTACTTGATCTCGTGCTGCTAGGCGCCCTGTAGCTTCCGCTGCTCCTGCTTGAGCTAGGCGAGCTCCTGATAGTAGGCTTATATGTTCCTGTGCTGCCTGAGCTTCTTGGTGCAGAGTATGTTCTTGGCGTTGTGTAAGTGGTTGAAGGCCTGATGCTCCTGTTTGTGCTTGACGGTGTGTAAGTGCTCCTATTGGGCGTGCTGAGATTATACCTCTTGTTGTCCCTTGGCGCTCTTAGCCTGTCAGTGATGTCCCCTTGCAGCCTCGAAGGATAGTTTGTCGTGCTCCTTGGAGAGTTTTCTGTCCTTCCTGTCATTGTGGACTCATAATTCCTTATCGTGCTGCTAGAGGAATAGGTTGGCTCATGCTTCTTCTTAATCGTGCTGGTTGTGCTTCCTTGCTTCTTGATAGTCTCTCCAGAGCTGGTCTTTGGCGGGTTTCTAATCACTGGTGGCTTGGGCGGATTCTTGTCAGCATTCCTTTCTGTGTTGCGCTCAACATTCCTCTCTATGCTTCTGCCCTCACCTGTATTCCTTTCAATGTTCCTTTCTGTGTTGCGCTCTATACTGCCACTATAATCAGGGTTTACCATGCTCCTTATCCTGTCGTTAGGCGCAGTCACTACCCTGTCAGGCCTTCCTCCTTCTCCGCGCTGGGTAATCCTGCCGTAGTTGTCAGGGTTGAAGTCGCGAGGGTTGACCTTGATTATCTTTTCCTTGCCGTCTTGGTCCTTGGTCTTTATCTGGGGGTTTTTCAGGAGCCCTTCATAATTCTGCTTTTCTACACTGTTCACGAATCGGTCTCTTTGCTGCAATTGCTCGTTAGTCAGCACAGTCCTATGGGATTCGATGTTTGCCTTTAGCTGCTTCATTGTGTCAATAGCATCTGGGGCTCGGTTAGGGTCTTTGAGCTGGTTCCTGGTTATGGTTGTCAGGTATTTATTCCAGTTCATAGGATTGCCGTGGTGGTCGTTTATGATGTTGATGTTCACATAGTAATCAGGGCCTCCCCAGTAATTCCAGTAGTTCCATCCGAACCAGCCAGGCGTGCGCCAATAGTTCATATTATAGAACGGGTCGAACATGAAGCTGTTCCAGGGGTCCCAGTGGAATGGTGAGCGGTCAAAAATATTTGGTATGCCATCGCCATCGTAGTCCCAGTGAGGGTAGAACCCTGTGAAATGAGGATAGTAGAACCCTGTCAAATGCCTTCCTGGGAAGAATGCCCAGTCAAAGAAATAATTGTCGCTGATGTAGTAAAAGTTGGAATTAGAGGAGTCTGTGTAGAATACTTCCTCGTTGCCTTCGTTGTCCCTGGTGATTATGGCTTCTAAGTCTAGCCTTCCATCCCACCTTCCGTATGGCTGCACTGGCCTGTAAGTGCCGATAGCCTCGATGAATGGGTACTGGTCTGGGTTGTTGATCCTGTTCTTTACTTCATCAAGCACTTGCTTGTTAGTCCAGTCATAATCTTCATGCACCCATAGCATGAATGGGTTGTTGTTCTTGTCTGCCAGGCTGTAGTCCTCGAGTATGAAATCAAGGTTCCTGCTCATGTCATGGTCTCCTGCAGTTACTCCTATGAACGAGGCGTTCTGCTGGGTATTGTTGTAGTTGAACTCAACCCTTGGCTGGGGTACTTGCTCTATTTCCTGTGCTTTCAATCCTGGTGCTCCTCCTATTGTCAGGGCTGAGCCTATCACAACTAATCCTGCAGCATTCACCCACTTGTTCTTAAGATAATCCCTTGCCCTTTGAAAAAACGAAGGCTTATATTCATTCTTATCTTCCTTCTGTTCAAATAGATTTAGCTGTTCCATGCTGACCACCCTTTTTTTCATTAATTATTCTTTTAGCCCTGTTTATATTTGTTATGAAACATAAGTCATTTGCTTAGTGGTTTATCCAGGCTACTTTTTTTCACTTGTTCCTGATTTTCCTCCTTGTGCTCCTGTGCTGCGAGCCCCAGCCTCTCCTCTTGTTGATGCTGAGCCAGCGCTTGGTATTGAATATCCTCCTGAACTGCTTCCCGTGACGACCCCGCCGCTTGAAGCCCCACCAGTGTAAGCTGCACTTCCAGCTCCCCTGTTTATCATCCCTCCATCCATAGTCGGCACAAGGATTCTGGTGTTATTGTAGCTCTTGCCCATCTGCTCCCTCTTGATACCCATCTGCCTAGCAACTGCCTCGAGTGATGGTATTGTTGTTTTAGCTCTTGGTTGGCTACCTTGGCTGCCTGAGCGTGCAGAATCCCCTTGATAGTTCTGCACTATCTTGTCCCTTGCTTCAACTACTTGCTGCCTGTAGGTTTCTGCCTGCTTGTTCTTGGCAAAAAGGTCTACAAATACCGGGTGCAGCCTTGCTCCCTCTTCAGGTATTATCAGCTTTGCCTTGCCTTCCTTTTCACTCATTGCATTGTGCAGGTTGAGGCCTGCGTAGATGTTGTGGAATCCGGGATTGGGCAGGCCTTCTTTGAATGGCAATCCTGAGCTGTTATTTATATAAGGGTACGAGTCAAACCTGTTGATTATCCCGTCATAGTCCCAGTCAGCCCATGCCCATGCCCAGCTTATCCAGTTGCTTAGGAAGAAAGGGCTGAATCCTTCCCATCCTAGCCAGTTCCATCCTGGCATCAGCCCAAATGACATGTTAGGGTTGGGATTGATTGGCCAGTTGCCCACTATTCCTGTGACTGTGATGATGGGGTCGTAGTCTGTCTCTATGGTTAGAGCGAGCTTGCCGTTCTTGTCTGTGAACGAGAGAAAATCCACGTCCACGTTGAGCACGTCACTATAAGTCATTGCTCCGTACACCCTGACTGCATATTCTCTTGAGGCAAGGGCTTCTTTTGCTTTAGTAATCGCCTGCCTGTTTATGCCGTGCCTGAAATCCTCGTGCAAGTTGACCACTATAGGCCTGCCTTCATTATCAGCGCTGTTGTAGACTATGTATGGCACGTTCAGGTCCATGCTTTTCTTGTCTTCAACATAGCTCTCATGTACTTCTCCTGTGAGAGTCACCAGCTTGCCTCTATGGAAATCATCCACGGTGTAGAGCCTTCTCTCTAATCCTCCTGTTGCGCAGCCAGCCACTGCCATTGTGCCTGCTAGTATTGTTGCTCCTAGGGCTTGTGTCTTTTTTTTCTTAAGGTAGTCTTTTGCTCTGTCAAGAAAAGAAGAGTGTTTCACCTGTAAATCCTTCTCTTGTGATTGTTCCATCCCCGCCACCCTTTTGAGTTTTTTCTCGAGCATATCATCTAACTAAGATATGACTATATGATAAAGTAATACCTTCTAGTATTTATATTTTTGTAACCATTAGGGCGTTACATTAACTAGAACTGCAAAAATTCAGTTTTACCAATCTTCTTGCACTAACCTACCTTATGCCAAGCCTCTTCCTTATCTCCTCAACTCGCTGGTTAAATGCATCGTCTGCAACTTTCTTATATCCATCCTTAAGCTTCTTGATATCATCATTGGCTTTTTGTATCTTGGCATTCATCTCTTTCTCTTCCCTGTCAGCCCGCATGTGCTCGTCCTCTGTAAGCTCCTTGCCAAGGTACTTGCCATCCCATTCTTTCTGCCACCTGGCGATGTCGCTGTTCAGAAAGCTTGTAAGTTCATCAAAGATGCTGTTAAGAGGCCTGTTGCTCTTAGGTTCCTTGTAGACATTGTTGATGAAGATGCTGTAAGCAGTGTCCCTGACCTTGGGAAACTTCTCAGGCGCAATAAGGCTAGCAGCCACTAGCTTCTCAATGGACTCATTGAACTTCTTGTTCTGGTACAAGCTCAAGCCATAATAATAGTTCACATCAGCATTGCTCTGGTCAAGTGATGCAAAAGCTTTCTCTGCATTCACATAATCCTTCTTGTTGTAAAAAGACTTGGCGCTGTTAAGAGGGTCTGGCTTTGCAGCAGGTGCACTCACCCCACTCCTGGCTTTCTCAACCAATGACCTTAACGCATCAACTCCTTTAAGATAGCCCTGGTTCACTCCGCCTGATTTAACAGTCTGCTCTGCCCTGCTAGCATAGTCAGAAGCTTTGTCAAAGTTTTTTTTGCTCGGGCTCACGACATAGGACTCTCCAGTGATAAGGAACATTTGGACCCTGGACTCAGCATCCAAGTCAGTAAAACCCAAAGCCTTGTCACCATTAAGGATGACCTTGTCATAGTCCTTCTTGCCATAATAGCCAATAGCCAATTCCTTGAAAGCATACTTATGGTACTGGGACTCGTTGTAAGCAGTGATGTACTGCTCCAGAAGCCTGATTTTCTCGTCAATACTCTGGGCGCTCATGGCATTGGCATAAGCAGTGGTCTTAGGGTCTGCCTGCTCAACCTTCTGCTGCTCCTGGGCAAATGAATCGTGGTCATGGTACGGGTAAGCGCCAGCAAAAGCACCAGCACCGAACATAGCCAATCCTGCGCCTAATGCGAGGCCAGCAGCGCCTCTTCTGATATTGCTCCACGTATCAGAAACCTTATTCTCAATCAAGATAACCACCCCTTTACCAATAAATCCCTTATATCCAGAATCATCAAAAGTTCTGATATTTATAATTTTTGCTTGGAAGCACCAGGGCCAAATGCCAAGGCTAAAGCTGCGACGACAAAGGCACCAAGGAAGATGCCTGCTAGCACATCGCTAAAAAAATGAACCCCGAGATAAATTCTGGAGTAGCATACGAGCAA
>JAFGRK010000013.1 GCA_016935175.1 Candidatus Woesearchaeota archaeon
AACTTCTGCATCAACTACGACGGCCAGGAAGAAGTGCTAGGAGCTGTCAGGTTGGTTGTCAGGAAGATACTTGCAGAGAAACTCAAGGAAGAAGACCTGACTAGCCAAGTAATAAAGGAGAACCTTTACTCATCCTACTTTCCACCCCCTCAGCTAATAATAGAGCCAGGAATGAAGTACTCAGGCATAATGCTCTGGGACTCAAAAGGGGCGCTGATATACTTTACCAGGGCTCCTTGGCTTGAGTTTGAGAAGAAAGAATATGACAAGGCCATAAGCTTCTACAACAAGGAAGCAGACAAGGCAGAATGATACATAAATGATAGGCATGAGTCATAGTTAAATTAATATAGTGCGTTCAGCAGTAGCGCATTGCGAGCCCTTGAAAAAATAAGCAATAACAAAACACGCGGCAAAAGAAGCGATTAAAGATGCGATGCGAGCGCGCTACGAAAAAGCTGAACGCACAAGATACGAACATATGAAGGTGATAAATAATGGATGAGAACAACCTTTATTTCCAGAGAATGGTTGAGCAAAAGAAACACCATGATAAGAGGAAGACTCCTGCCTGGATAATAGTATTCATCATAATATGCGTGATTGCAATCATAGCCCTGGGAGCTTTGCTTGCCACTAGCAGAAGCCCAATGGATAGCATATTCTCAATTTACAGCCAGCAATACCCGGACTCAGTAATGAGCGTGCAGATGATCACAGGAGAAGATGCAAACGCCCTAGGGGAGCAGATAAGGGGCTACTGCCCAGGGTTCAACCTTGCAGATTTCTACATGGCACAGTTTGACAATGCTGCAAAGCAGCAGTCAATAGTCCACATAGTCAATTCTAAGAGCGGGGATGTTGAGTGCGTGATTGACAGGAATCCTCCTGTGCAGCAAAGCCAGCAAGCCCTAGGCCAAACCCTATTAGCCACTATCAATGGCGAGCCAGTGTATGCTGAGGAAGTAACGCTTGTGTACAATAACATACCTGCTGAGAGCAGGACTAATGCCTCGCTAGCAGATGCTTACGACCAGGTAGTCAACAATAAGCTATTGTTGCAGGACGCAGCAAGAAAAGGATTAGTGGTGAGCGATGAGGAAGTGAACAATGCAATCAATGCCTTCCTTGCCAATAATGGGCTGACCATAGAGCAACTGCAGCAGAACCTGGCAGCTAGCGGCTCAAGCATAGGCACATTCACTGTTAACATAAGGAACAACCTGTTATTGCAGAAAGAAGTAGCAGAGGTGACCAAGGGCGCGCCAGCGCCTTCAGAACAAGAGATGATGGCTTATTATGATGAGAACAAGCAAGGCTTTTCAACAGTTGCAAGGGCCACCACACATCAGATACTTGTGTATGCCAATGACAGCAACGTTGACTCAAAGCTTGAGTACGTGAAAAGCATAGCAGAGCAGCTTAACACAACCAATTTCTGCGAGTTAGTAACCAAGTACTCAGAGGACACAGTCACTATTGGGAGGTGCGGGTTGTATGAGTTCCAGCAAGGCCAATTACTGCCTGAGTATGAGGATATAGTGTTTAATTCAGAGCCAGGAAGCGCCAAGATAATCAGGACCAGGATAGGCTTGCACATAGTCAGGATTGATAATGTCACCTTGCCCAAGCAGCTCAGTTATGAAGAGGCCAAGCCCAGCATCAATGACTATTTTGTGCTAAGGAACATGCAGTCAATGCTCAACCAACACATCGAACAGCTAAGGCAAGAGGCAGAAGTAGTGAACTATAACCCTCAATAAGCATAATAACTAAGGATAACAAGCAAAAAAAAGAAGGATATTTAAGCAAGAGGAGAATAAGCAATAGGATATAAGCGCAAAAGACAACTAAATAAAGACGGTGGTTTGTTATGGAGAAAGTTGTATATATAATAGGGGCGTTGAAGAACTGGAAAGTGATAGACTTGGCAAACAGGCTAAGCAAGGAATTCCCTAAGTGTGAATTCTTCTGCAGCTGGATAACCCCAGGGCCTGAGGCAGATGAATACCTAAGGAAATTCGGCAAGAAAAGAGGCCTTAGTTACAAAGAGACTTTGCAAGACTGGGGCGCTAAGCATGTCTTTAATTTTGACAAGACCCATCTAGATAGGGCTGACATGGTGATAATGCTTATGCCTTGCGGAAAATCAGGACACCTGGAACTGGGCTATGTGAGAGGCTGTGGCAAGCCAGGCTATGTGCTATTCCCAAAAGAGCCTAAAAGGATTGATGTGATGTACCAATTTGCAACTGACCTATGCTTTAGCACTGATGAATTAATAAATGAATTAAGAAAGGTTATGGACAAGCCTGTTATGGAAAAGCTAACCATGGAAAAGCCAAAAAACGCAGCTGCGCCAGTCATCAGGAAGAAGAAGATGGACACAGTGGTCATCACGGCAAAGCCGCAAGAGATTAGGTAAAGGCGTTTTTATTGCTTATTCTTATTATTTCTTCTTTGTATTTTTTCTTCACTAGGCATTAGCTATTAGCATATTATAGGCGGCGCGCACGAGCCTGCGGGCAAAAAAGACGATGTTTTTTGTTATTGGGCCAAGGCGCGAGAAACTAGGTTTAAAGCGTAACCGAAAATCCTTCAGGTTTTGTGTCGACGGGTATATAAATGAGTTCTAGCATATACCATTCTAAGATGAAAGACTATTATATAAAAGAAAAAGATACTATTTCCAGGATTAGGGATGACAATGCCAATGACATCAAAATCCGGCTCGAGGGCCTAAGATGGGAATATGACAAGCTCAGGCATTTAAATTCAGTTATGGCTTATTATGTTAAAGACAGCATATATGAGCTAGAAAGGAAATTAAGCAAAATATGATTATCGCCAACAATATTTATAAAAGCAGACGATATACCAAGTAAAATGACCATGTACTTTTCAAGCCCAACCATGAGCTACGGCCAGGCTATGGAAAAAGCAGGCTATAACTCAACAGCCAAAGGTAAAAGTAGCTATGGCCCTGCCAATAGCACATACGGCTCTGGCAATAGGCTAGTATACGGCAGGAGCAATGCAACATCACCTGATAATCTTTACACCAAGGCCAAGATCGACTACAGCGAGATGATGAAGAACAAGCTCCGCTACACTGACCCAAAGAAAGCTCTTGAGTACAAAGATAAAGAAGATGATTCTAAAAAAACACTCGAGCTCATGGCACAAAGCGAGCTGGAAAGGATGCTTGATGAGTAGGAGTTCTTAGTAATGAAAACCTTTATAAACACCCTCTTTTCACTTTCAGCTACCAATGAGTTATGAGGTTTTTAGGCCGCAAGCCTAAAAGCTGAACGAGGTACAGTTCTAAGTGTATCTCATAGTGCATAGCATATAGGACCGATAGTAGGAGGTTGAATAACATGAGCGATAAGGCTTACGAGGCAATTGAGATTGCAAGAAAGACAGGTAAGATTACCAAGGGAACCAATGAAGTGACCAAGGCCATTGAGAAGGGAAAGGCTAAGCTTGTGGTAGTGGCAAAGGATGTCACTCCGCCAGAAGTCATCATGCACATTCCTTTGCTTGCCAGGGAAAAGGGCATTGCTGTGGTCGAGGTTGAGAAGAAAGCAGACCTGGGCGCAAGCGCTGGGTTGAAAGTAGGAACTGCAAGCGTGGCCATACTGAAAGAAGGAGAGGCCAAGGACCTGCTCAGAGAACTAGGCGTGAAATAAGCCTTTGGTGAAGTAAAATGGCAGATAAAAGGATGGAAAGAGGAAGCAGCCCCCGCCCGGAAGGAGGCAGGAGGGACCAGCAGGAAGGGCCTAAGGGAGGAGTGAATTTTTCTCCTGCAGTGCCTGCTAGTGTCGAGGAAATCGTCGGCAGGACTGGAACTAGGGGAGAGGCTACCCAGGTCAGGTGCAAGGTGCTTGATGGCAGGGACAAGAACAAAGTCATAAGGAGAAATGTCCGTGGACCTGTTCAGCTGGGTGACATGCTCATGCTTAGGGAGACAGAGATAGAAGCCAGGCCTCTTAACAAGTCTGGAAGGAGCAAGTAGGTGATATAATATGCCTAGATGCGATTTTTGCAGGAAGCAAGTTGAGCCTGGAACTGGCAAGATGTTCGTCACAAAAGAAGGCAGGGTCTATGACTTTTGCAGCATGAAGTGCGAGAAGAACATGCTCAAGCTCCACCGCAAGCCCAGGACTACGCAGTGGACTGTGGAGTACGGCCAGATAAAGAAGGGCATGAAGAAGTGATGAGCCCGGCCGGCGAGGCCCAAATTATTTTTTTCAGGTTTTTTAAGAACTCATTTTCAAACGTAAAAATTATTTGGCCGCAGGCGCTTACTAAAGTGAAAATACTTTAATCAAAGAAGGTGAATCAAAATGATTGAAAGGACACTTGTGTTGATTAAGCCAGATGGAGTGCAGAGAAGCCTTGTCGGCAGGATCCTGACCAGGTTCGAGGATGCAGGGCTTAAGATTGTGGGCATGAAGATGGTATGGGTTGATGAGGAGTTTGCCAGAAAGCATTACACAGAAGACCTTGAGAAGAGAAGGGGCAAGCATGTTCGTGACTACATGGCTGATTTCATCAAGTCAGGGCCAATAGTGGCTTTTGTGCTTGAAGGCGTCGATGCGATTGACAACGTGAGAAAGATTGTAGGCGCAACAGAGCCCAAGGCGGCTGTGCCAGGCACCATAAGGGGAGACTTCGCCCACGTCAGCTATTCACATTGCGATGAGAAAAAGCAGGGAGTAAGGAACCTTATCCACGCGTCATCTGACAAGAATGATGCTGAGTACGAGGTAAAGCTCTGGTTCACAGGCAAGGAGATGCACTCTTACAAGACAGTGCATGATATTCATTTGCTATAAGGGCAAAAAAAAGGTAAAATAGCAATAGGTAATACTGCTAAATAACAAGGAGGAAGTACAAAATGGGTAACAAAAATGGAATTTTTGAGACCCCCAGAAATCAGGGAGGTGATTTCTGATGGGAGAAAAGATGGTTGATAGGATGAAGAGGATGATGAATAAGCGCGAGAATATCAGGAATATTTGCACTAGCGCCCACATCCACCACGGAAAGACTGCTTTTACTGATAATTTGCTGGCAGCAGCAGGGCTCATGTCTGAGCAGGCTGCAGGAGACCTGGACAAGGGAATGGCTACATGGCAGCACGCTGATGAGCAGGAAAGATTATTGACAGTTGACTCTGCTAACGTCTCAATGGTTCACGAGTTCCAGAAAGAGGAGTTCTTGATCAACCTAATAGACACGCCAGGGCACGTTGATTTCGGCGGGAACGTCACCAGGGCTATGAGGGCTATTGACGGCACAATAGTGCTGGTTTGCGCTTCAGAAGGCATCATGCCGCAGACTGAGACAGTGCTCAAGCAAGCCCTCAGGGAGAGGGTCAAGCCAGTGCTTTTCGTCAACAAGGTTGACAGGCTCATCAAGGAGATGAAGTTCACGCCAGAGCAAATCCAGGAAAGGCTGGTCAAGATAATCCTTGAGTTCAACACCCTGGTAGAGGAGATTGCAGAGAAGGATTACAAGCACAAGTGGAAGGTTAACATCCAGGACGGCAGCGTAGCCTTTGGCAGTGCCAGGGATAATTGGGCATTGTCGCTTCCTTTCATGCAAAAAAAGAACGTCTCTTTCAAGGATGTGAGCAAGGCTTACAATGAGATGACTGCTGATGAGAGAAAGGACTGGTTCTGGAAGAACTCACCATTAAACGAGGTAATACTTGATATGGTAGTCAAGCACCTTCCTAACCCTATTGATGCGCAAAAGTACAGGGTCATGAAGATATGGCATGGAGAACCAGAGTCACCCCTAGGAAAAGGCATGCTTACATGCGACCCTAATGGCAAATTGTCATTCTGCATCACAAGAATCCTTATTGATCCTAAG
The DNA here is from genome assembly GCA_016935175.1 of Candidatus Woesearchaeota archaeon. Classification (GTDB taxonomy): domain Archaea; phylum Nanobdellota; class Nanobdellia; order Woesearchaeales; family SM23-78; genus SM23-78. The sequence continues at coordinate 5,887 of JAFGRK010000013.1, forward strand.
AGCAACAGGGAGATAAGCGCAGGAAGATTGTTCTCAGGAACATTGAAGGAAGGCATGACAGTGTACCTTAACAATGCTAAGCAGAGCCAGAGGATACAGAACGTGTACATGTACTTAGGGGTCAAGACTGAGAGCTTTGAGGAAGTGCCGGCAGGCAATGTATTGGCAATAGCAGGCATACAAGGGTTTGCAGGAGAGACTATAACAGAGGAGCCTGACCAGGCATTTGAGGAATTAAAGCACATTTTTGAGCCTGTCATTACCAAGAGCATCAAGGTCACGCAGATGCAGGACTTGCCCAAGCTGGTTGATGTGCTCAGGAAGGTTGCAAAGGAAGACCCTAGCATCAAGATAGAGATTAACGAGGAGACAGGCGAGAACCTGATGAGCGGCATGGGAGAATTGCACCTGGAGATCATAGAGAACAGGATAGTCACAGAGAAAAACCTGAAAGTCCAGACTTCACCACCCATAGTCGTGTACAGGGAGTCAATCCTTTCCAAATCTCCGCAAGAGTGCGAGGGAAAAAGCCCTAACAAGCACAATAAGTTCTACTTCCTAGTTGAGCCTCTTGAGGAAGGAGTGTACACTGCCATCAAGGCAGGCCAAGTGAATGAGGGCAGGATAAAGAAAAAGGACGTGGCATTGAGGGACAGCCTGGTGGACGCTGGCCTAGACAAGGATGATGCCGATAGAGTCAAGGACATCTTTGAGGGCAACATATTCATAGACAACACCAGGGGGCAAGTCTACCTTGGAGAAGTCATAGAGATGATAATAGACATGTTCGAGGATGTCATGAAAAAAGGCCCCATAGCCCTAGAGCCATGCATCAAGGTGAAAGTAAGGCTTACTGACATGAAGTTGCACGAGGACGCCATCCACAGGGGGCCAGCCCAGGTCTACCCTGCAGTCAGGGACGGAATAAGGGAAGCCATGATGATAGCCAGGCCTATAATGTACGAGCCCAAGCAGATACAATTGATAGAGGCTCCTGCAGACTACCTAGGGGATGTTTCCAAGCTAATCATGAACAAGAGAGGCCAATTAATGGAAGTCACCCAGGAAGGGGCTTTTGCAGAGATAAAGGCCAAGCTGCCAGTGGCAGAGCTCCTAGGCTGGAGCAGCGACCTTAGGTCAGCTACAGCAGGAAGAGGAGTTTCCTCCTTGATCGACCAGAGCTTCGAGCGATTGCCTGATGAGCTCCATGAAAAAGTCAAGAGAATCATCAGGAGCAGGAAGGGCATTGCAGAAGACGCAATAGTAGCCAAAGGAGGCAGGGACTAGGTCTTTGCCTAAATTTTTTTAGTTTTCTTATTGCTTCTTTTATTGTTATTTTTTCATTCTTTTCTTTAAGTGGCCACAGTAAACTGACATCACTTCCAGGGCTTCTACAATCTTTGTGCTGCCATAAAGATCAAATATAGGAGAATTGCCTTTGAGGGTGTGAGTATGGATGCCCATAACCCTGCCATCAAGGCTGACAAGGCTTCCGCCAGAGTCGCCAGGCACTGAGTCACCATAGCTAGCATAAATCTCTCCTTTGAAATATAGCTTCCTTTTAAGATGTTTTTCAAGCATGCTCGACCTCAAGGTCAGCTTGCCATCCCATCTAGTAAGAACTAAAAGCGGCTGCTCTTTCAGCTTCACAGAAGTGTTGCAGAACTTATAGAGCATTGGCTTGCACTCGCCAGGCATGGTTGCTTTTGCTAAAGCCACGTCTCTCTCCTCACTCCATACGCATACTTTCTCAAAAGCATATTCTTGCTGGTCATGCAGCCTTATTTTTCTCTTTTTCATCTTTTTGGGCTCGTGGTCAACGCAATGCTTAGCAGTCAGGAAATAGCCATTTGAAGTCACAAGAAGCCCATTTGCAAGATGGCCTTTTTTCCCTACTATCTCAACAACGCCAAGCTCAAGGTTTTTCTTGGCATCAACTTCGCTCAAGCACTCGCCATTATAGAAGTTCTGCAAAAATGACTCTAGGGCGGATGCGACCCGCATACAATCTTCCTTTGGCTTCTTCTTGAATAAAAATAGCATGCCATCAATTCCTCCAGAAAAATCAAAATAGTCTTACTTCTTTACAAGCTCATACCTTTCCTTTCTTTCACGGACCTTCTTGCCGTTGACATACAAGCCTCCTTGCCGCCATACATGCTCACCATTTGGAGCTGACTCTATTGTCGCTGCCCTTGCTGAAATGTATCTTGCAAGTACAGGATTTTTGGGTGATGGTTCCAAGATGGCTGCAGCATACAGGCCACAAGGATGGTCATAGTTATTGACAACCTCCTCAAGTGCTGACATTGGGTCTGTTGCCTTGATAAATCCAATATCAGTGTCAGAGAAAAAAGGAGCTGCATTGCTGTTAGTTGCCCATTGGTATACTTTTTTATGATTGCTCATGGCTATCCCTCCTAAGGTTTAGAATGCTGTAACAAGAATTAATTTATAAACCTTTTGTTTTCAGTACCACTATCTAGTAGCACTTAACCTCAATCTTCCCCGTAGGGCTCGCTGTCTGCCTCTAGGTCATAGTCAGGCTCTTCCCTATGACTCTCCTCAAAGAACGCCTCGTCATCATCAACTTGCTGCTTTTTCTTCTTGTCCATGATAACCACCTCTGATATGGCACTTATGGCTTAGCCATCTCTGCTTTTGCGCAGGGATAACATGCTTGTTTCAGCTCCCCAGATATGTAAGAACTATTATTTAAATTTTGTCAAGCTTCCAGGTACTTTTTCTTGAAGCCCATGAGATCTTCCACGTGGTGTATCTCTACCAGGTTGGTTATGGATGGCTGCAAGGTGCCAAAGGCTGCTGTGAATACAACCAGGTCATTGAGAGAAAGCAATCCTAGGGATAAAAGGTAATCTGCCACCTTGGGCATGACTGCTTGTGAAGGGATTACGCTTATGAGAATAGGCATGACCCCCCATGCTAATTGGAGATTGAGCAGCACTTCATGGCTGTCTGTGACAGCTATTACTGGCTGGCAAGGCCTGAACCTTGATATGAGGCGTGCTGCAAAGCCTGAGCGCGTGACGCACACAATCTTATCAGCCTTGGAATAAGTCGCAAGGTCATATGCTACCCTGCTTATCTCTTCGCTTATACTGGGGCCGTGCACTTCAGTAAGCGAATGCCTTACCTTATCCTCCACTTCCTCAGCTATATCCCTCACAGCCTGAACTGACTCCGCAGGGTACTTGCCTATGGCTGTCTCCCCTGAGAGCATAACTGCATCTGCTCCGTCAAGCACTGCATTAGCCACATCACTAACCTCAGCCCTGGTAGGCACTGGAGAATTAGTCATGGACTCAAGCACTTGCGTGGCTACTATTGCTATCTTGCCTGATGCATTGCATTTCTGTATGATAATCTTTTGCAGGTAAGGTATTTTCTGGGCTGGTATCTCAACCCCCAAGTCCCCCCTTGCTATCATGATGCCGTCGCTAGCCTCTATTATCTCATCAATATTATCTATGCCTTCCTGGCTCTCAATCTTAGCGATTATGCCTATAGGCTCATCCCCTAATAATTTCCTGACTCCAAGGACATCCTGCCTGCTCCTGGTGAATGACAAGGCTATGAAGCTGGCCTTGTTCCTCACAGCAAACTTGATAGCTTCCTTGTCCCTTTCAGAAAGAGAAGGTATCTTCAGCTTCTTGCCAGGAACATTGACCCCTTTGTTAGGCTTGATAGTGCAAGCCTCTTGGAAGGAAAGCTTGACCTTAGGGCTTAATCCCTTGCCAATTTCCGCCACAAATGATTTTATGAGCCCGTTATCAAAGAACACCACATCACCTTTTTTCAGGGCTCTTGAGAAGTCATGGCTAAAATAAGGTAGGCTTCCTTTCTTGAAGCCAAAAGAGGCTGATGAGCCCGCATGGATGTGAATCTCCTTTTCTGTGCGTATGCGCACCTCAGGTCCTTTGATATCCAGCATCACAGGCATGATCCCAGTATCCCTTACAGCCCTTATCAAGGACTCGTACTGCTCAAAGCTTCCGTGGGCTGTGTTTATGCGCACGCAGTCCATTCCTGCCATGAACATCCTGCTCAAGACTACAGGGTCAAGCTGGTTTGAGGCAATAGTTGCTATAACCTTGGTCTTGGTAAATCTTGGCGCAGCGCTGCCAGGGCGCTGGCTTGGCTTATTATTATGGATAATGCTCACCTCCTATGACAATGGCTATATTGCTTTAATTATTTAAAGCTTTTCAAAGGCTAAGGGTGAGTTCAAAATCTTTCAAAAAGTCGCGGCAGCCTATGTCAACAGCAAAATATATAAATAGGATCATAGAGAAACCGGCAGCATGATACTTGACATAAGGGCTTTTGAGCCTGCTCTGATAATGCAGATATTCGTGCTATTGAACCCTTTCTCTTCCCTGCCTATCCTTATGACTGCTTACAAGCAGAAGATCAATGCAAAAAAGATTGCTCTGAGCTCAACAGGCATCGCTTTTATCATCGCAGTGCTCATGGTATTCATAGGACCGCCGCTCCTGAGCTTGTTCGGCATCACCATGGACTCTTTCATGATGGCAGGAGGGCTTGTGCTCTTATTGCTTGGCATCAATACCATCCTGCTTGAGGAAAAGCCTGTGAAGAGCGTTAACAAGAGCGACACCTTGGTGTCAATCATAGCCACGCCTTTGCTCACAGGGCCTGCGACCATCTCTTTCATCACTATCAAGGCCAATGAGATGGGCAACCTAGCCCTCCTCTCAAACCTGGTGTTTGCCTTCTTATTAGTAGGCTTGGTCTTCTTCTTGTTCTCAGTGCTCATCAAGCATGTCACCTTGAAGTTTGTGAGCATAACCTCAAAAGTGCTAGGATTGTTCCTGGTAGGTCTAGCCATTGAGATGATAGCGACTGGCGTGATAAATTTCATTAATGCACACTAAAATGTTTTTTCTATAGCAAGCCTAGCAGTATGACTGAGACCACACCGGTTATCAATGAGAAGATGGTGCTATGGCTCCAGTGCTTAAGGTTCTTGTTGCAAGAGCAAGGTATGAGCTCATCCCCTGCTATGTATATCATAAGCCCTGCTGTGGCTGCCATTATCACGCCAATAACAGGAAAGGGCAATCCTCTGAGCAGGAAGTGAGCCAGCAAAAAGCCCCCTACTGTAGGGATAGATGTGAGGGATGACAAGAAGAAGGACTTCCATCTTTTCTTGGTGCAATAATAATAAGGTGCGCTAGTGCATATGCCTTCAGGTATGTCGTGGATAGCTATGGCTATTGCAATTGTAAGGCTTAGCTTGGCGCTGCTAAACCCCCCTATGGCAATGGCTATTCCTTCAGGGAAGTTATGCAAGAATATCCCTAGAAGCAAGTACACAGCAGTCCTTTTCAGGTGACACCCTTGCTCCTGGGATGCCAGCTCTGGATGGAAGTGAGGTATGAGCTTATCAACAGCGTACATGATTGCTGCGCCAATAATTATGCCAAGGCAGCAAAGCCAGATTGAGGAGAACTCTATGCTTTCAGGTATCAGCTCAAGAAAAGAGATTGAGAGCATCACACCTGCAGCAAAGGCAAGCATGTTGTACATCATAATATTAGAGGGCCTTTTCAACACTCCCAAAAGCGACCCTATCACAGGGGCTGCTGCGCTTATTAAAAGGATTATATAGATTATCTCCATGACTTTATGCTCTTATTTAGCCCGGTATATATACTTTTCTAAAACCGAAACCATTAAATAATATGGGCTAACCTGTTTTTTTTTATCGCGCAAGAACGGGTTCTTGACTTGTTTTTCCACGACAAATATTTGGAGTGATACTATGGTAAAAAAGAAAGAGGATAAGGCAGCAAAGGCAGAAGCAGCAAATGATGCAGTAGGGGAAAAGCCCAAGGCAGCAGATGCAGGTGCAAAGCCAGTAGGCACAGTTGTGAAGGCTGGTGACAACGTGAAAGTAGAGTACACTGGCAGCTTTGATGATGGAAGGGTTTTTGACAGCTCTGAGAAGCACAAGAAGCCATTGCCTTTCCAGGCAGGGGCTAAGCAGGTAATACCAGGATTTGACAATGCAGTTATCGGCATGAAGCTTGGAGAGGAGAAGACCATCAAGATTCAGCCAGAGGAGGCTTATGGCATGCCAAGGCCTGAGCTGGTGCAAAAGGTTCCCAAGGAGCAATTGCCCAAGGAGCAGGAGCCCAAGGTAGGCATGATATTATTGATAGGCTTGCCTAATGGCCACCAGGTACCTGCCAAGATTACAGGAGTAACTGATAAGGAAGTGACAATTGACCTGAACCATCCGCTGGCTGGCAAGGTGCTTAACTTCAAGCTCAAGGTTGTCGGCATCAACTAGTTTTTTTCTTTTTCATTATCATTCTATCTTTATCCCCTAGGGCAGGTACTACTTTCTTCCTTAAATTTTATTATTTATAACCACTCTAAAGGCAATATTTATATGCTTGGGAAGGTTCCTCTGCATTATTTCACAAGGGAATTTAAGATGGCAAGAGTGACTTATAAAGAGCGAATAATACTGGAGCAAGAAGCAGCCAGGAGGACTTGGGAGGGTTATGGTGATCCTCCGCTGCGCCAGGAACCGCCAAGATATGCAGAGGAGGAAGCTAAGATCCCGGGTTTAGGTAATATCTTTTTCTGTGCTCACCCTGATTTCAAAAGCTCATTAGAGGTAATAATGGAGAAGTGTGATGAGGTGATTTCTTTAAGAGATTTGGCGTATGCAAGAATCAAGCAAGGCAAGTATGGCGGCTTGACACAGAATGGCTCGTTTGTGCGCGAAGGAAGCCTGTTCATCCCTAAAAAAGAGGATAAGAGGATTTTGCTCAGGGATTCATTAGTGTTGAAAGACCCGGCGCATTATGGGTGCTATGAAGTTGCGATTGATGAGCTTTATATGCCTGAAAGCTTCAATGTTGATGCCTATCTGGAGCAAATAGGCAAAGATAACTATCTCATATTGAAGGATACTTCTCCAGTTCCGGCTAACAGGCTTGGAGAAGATGAAAGAGCAGTGTGGCTGTACCAGGACCAAGCCAAGGATTACGGTCTGTTCCTGGAAAGCTTGGGAGAGAAGAGGCTAGTCTATGGGCATTTAGAAAAAGTAATCCCTGAACTGAGTTTTTATATGTATATGGAAAGTGATGAACACATTGATAAGCAACCAAGACCCTTTGCGCAGCAACTGTGGTTAGGAGGGAAGGATATCGAGGGGCCCACTTCAACTTCCATGATTGTCGGTGACTGGTGCCTCCAACAATATCGTCTGCGTGGGTTGCGCCGTGAAAATCCGCATACCGATTGAGTGTGAAGAGCGATTGTAATCCTGCCAACAGCATCAAATACTTTCTATTCCAGGAGGGGGATTTATCTCCCCTAAGGCGTAGTGATAAGCCTATTTTAGGGCTTGGATATAGGCAATACACAATAGAAAGATTTAAAAACAAAAGCCTTATTCTTGGGAAGATTAGCCCTTTTGGAAAAAAGGGAAGAGTGTATTATTTGGTTTATGCCAAGTTATATGCTGGATTATAGTATTGATAAACACGAAGGAGGGAGATATTAATGGCTAAGGGAAAACCACACATCAACCTCGTGTTCATAGGACACGTGGACCACGGAAAATCAACAACAGTAGGTAGGCTTCTATTCGATGCAGGCATCATAGATGAGCAGGCCATGAGGAAGCTCAAGGAGAAAGCCCAGCAGCTAGGAAAGTCAGGGTTTGAGTTCGCATTTGTCATGGACAACCTGAAAGAGGAGCAGGAAAGGGGAGTCACCATTGACCTCGCGCACAAGAAGTTCGAGACTGACAAGTACTACTTCACCATAATCGACGCTCCAGGCCACAAGGACTTCATCAAGAACATGATAACAGGAACCAGCCAGGCAGACGCAGCAGTTATTGTTGTCTCAGCCAACCCTGGTGACGGAGTCCAGGCACAGACCAAGGAGCACATCTTCCTCGCAAGGACCCTAGGAGTCCAGCAAGTCATAATCCTGGTCAACAAGATGGACATGGCCAAGTACGAGGAGAAGAGGTACAACGAGGTAAAGGACCAAGTCACAGCCCTTCTCAAGCAAGTAGGCTACAAACCAGACACCATACCATTCATAGCAGGAGCAGCCTTCCCAGGGGACAACATCTTCAAGAAGACAGATAAGATGCCTTGGTACAAGGGGCCGATACTGGTCGAAGCCATCAATGGCTTAAGTGAGCCAGAGAAGCCAGTTGAGCTTCCACTAAGGCTGCCTATCCAGGACGTGTATAACATAACCGGGATAGGAGTGGTGCCTGTAGGAAGAATAGAGACAGGCAAGATGAAAGTCGGCGACAAGATAATTGCAGTCCCAGGAAGGGAAGGAAAAGGAGTGCCTGGAGAAGTAAAGACCATAGAGATGCATCACGAGCAGATGCAAGAAGCACTGCCAGGGGACAACGTCGGTTTCAACGTAAGGGGCTTTGGCAAGAAAGACATAGCCAGGGGAGACGTCCTCGGGCATGAAAGTAATGTTCCAACTGTTGCGACAGAGTTCACAGCCCAGATAATAGTGCTGAACCACCCAACTGTGATGACCGTAGGCTACACTCCAGTGTTCCACATCCACACAGCACAAGTGGCCTGCCAGATAACTGAGCTGACCAAGAAGATAAACCCGGCAACAGGAGAGACAATCCAGGAAAAGCCAGACTTCCTGAAGAATGGCGACGCAGCCATTATCAAGGTAAAGCCTGTGCAGCCATTAGTGATTGAGAAGCAAAAGGACATACCCCAGCTAGCAAGGTTCGCGGTCAGGGACTCTGGCCAGACAGTAGCCGCTGGAATGTGTATTGACCTGGTGAAGAAATAAGAAGAATAAAATCTTCTTTTTTTCATTTTTGTTTTTTTGGGCTTCCAATCATGATGAACTGGAGCTTTATCATGAGGCAAACAAGATAGGTCGTGATGAAACATGCAGAAAGCTAGAATCAAGATTACCAGCACAGACATCAGCAAGATAAACCAGGTGTGCGAGTACATAACTGGCATTGCTGACAAGACCGGAGTCGTCATGAGAGGGCCTATCCCATTGCCAACCAAGAAGCTCAAGCTTTCTACAAGGAAAAGCCCATGCGGGAACGGGACTGCAACCTGGGACCACTATGAGATGAGAATCCACAAGAGGCTCATAGACATAGGCATAGACGAGCGAGCGCTAAGGCTGGTCATGAGAGTGCCAATACCAGAAGGGCTGAATATTGAGATAGAGATGATTGATGTATAACTCTTATATGGGCTTGAGCAAAGCGAAACCCATTTTTACCCAAAGGCTTGCTTGCAAGGCTTTATTGAGATGATAGATGTTTGAATTGCGTTCTAGGTTCGTTTTTTCCAACTTTTTCCTAAAAAGTTGCCCTGATTTTCTAGTCCTCAAATAAGAATGAGAATTCACCTTTTCTTTTTTAGAATTTCAGCAGAAAGCCTTTCTGCAGTCTCAGCAAACTCCCTGAGAGCTTGACAATAGCCATCATACCATCTTTTGGCATCATCATTAGAAACCCAAGGGCCACGATATTTTGAATTTGAGCGCAAGGCTGCTGCCCTGTTGTTATGGGCGGTTACCACCCTTTCACGGTCAAAAGCGTCTATTTTCTTTTGAGCCTTAACAGCAGCTTTCTTTGCCTCACCTAGAAAATAGTTTAGTTCCTCATTCTTTATCCTGGTGCCTAATAAAGCCATAAGCTGATCATGGAAAGGTATGTATTTAAATCTTTCTAAAATTAGTGCGACCTTTTCTTTACGAAAGAAAAGCTCGCCAAAAGAAAAAATTGGTAGGAACAAGTTCATCCACGCCCGAAGCGTGAGCGAGGGCCGAATAAGCTTCATCCAGAAACTTCTATTTCATTGGCTTCAAATGCCACTTCTAGTGCATCAAAGAAACTTTTCCCTTTACCTTTTTTTACCATGTTGTACATCCAAGCATCTCTTCCGCCTTTTTCTTTAGGGCTTTTTAGGACTTTTGTAGCATAGCATTGATCGCCATTTGGTAACTTGCTCTGCCTTGTTTCATAGGTGAAGCCTCTTTGGAACCAAGTTATAGGAACGCTTATTTCCTTGACTCTTTCAATCACGTCTCCTGGAACCTCAACCAAGGTAAGGCCACGCAATTCAACAACAAATTCTCCTTTTTGAACATAAGCATCAATAGTCCTTCCTCTTAAAAGCCAGCCATCAAGAGAGCTTGTTGCGCTAGATGTGCCTGTAAGATAATGTGGCTTTAATTTACCATATACTTCACTGTATTTCCGCCCTCCTGCCAGAAAATCCTCATTAGCGTGAGAAAGCGCATCCTCAACATTTGGGTGCTCGCCATAGCCTTTCAGCTTATTTTCTTTTTCTATCCTTATAACTCTAAGCCCTCCGCCAGAACGGAATCCGTGGAGCTTGCAGCCTTCCTTCAAAGCCTTTTCAAGTCCTGATAGTTTCATTTCAATACCTCTCTTGTAAACTTTATTTCAAGTACCTGCCGACAACGATTTCCAGGAGGCTTCTTCCCATACGTCTCCAGTTTTCAGGCTCAATTCCAGGCCCAAGCTTGCCATACTCCTTTGCAGGCTTTGCGCCCATCAGTATCTTGTTCTCAGCGTTTGCAAAGAATGTTAGCATAACCAATTCAGCATCATAGCCCCAAGAATACCTTGTTAGATGGCGGCCTTGGTTGTCAAGCTTATTTGATGCTAAGAACTCATCATTGCACTGCTGCCTGATGTCATCAAGCTCTTTCACAGGGCTTCCATCAAGCACTTGCTTAACTGCTCTCAGGTAAGGCTGATATTGCTCATGCTGTAGGTATTGCTGCTCTTCATCCATACATTGTAGCGACTTCAAAGTAGTTTATAAATATTATGGAAACTAGCTGCTGTCTTTTAGGAAAATTTATATATCGATGTTCTTATGGCTAATCCAGAGAGGTGAGTTTCATGATTAGTCCTAAGTCAATACAGAAAGAGCTGAAAGAAAAGAAGTGGAAGCCTATCAAGAAGCATCCTAAGTTTGATTCTATCATCGAGTTCGACATCATTGACGAGAAAAAGTCATGGTACCTGGCTGACTGGTTCCTTTTCATAAAGGAAGTTGAGAAGCTGGATGGAGCCACTGCAGAAAAGCTTTCCCTTGCCATGGAAAGCCTTGAGGAGCAGGAAAGGAACTGGTGGCAGGCCAAGATACTATTTTTCATAATACTGGCAGAGGAAGTTGACCCGGAAGCAGCTCTCAGCATAGCCTCTGATGAGCTTGACATAAGGAGCATCAACAAGAAAGGCGAAGTCTCAGGCAGGACCATAGTCATAGACACTTCAAAAGGCTTGGTTTACGGAAGCCTTCCTTCATCACCGCTTGATTCTAGGCTGAAATTAAGCCATGCCAAGGACAGCCTTGAGAAGGTCATGAAAAAGCCTTTGCATTATGTCCAGCCAGGCAAGCCAAAGAAGTTGAAGAGGTTCTGGCTTAGGTTCTTCCTGCTGGTAAGCACATTCTTCCTGCTAGGGTTCATATCAGCGTTTGTGTTCCTGCTGTTTTTGCTGAGAAGCTGATCAAGGGGCATGAGCATAAACTAAAAACAGGAATAGCCTGCCTTAGATTATGATTTGCAAAAGCTTTAAATAAGCCAAAAGCAAAAAGGCATTGATGGCAGATGAAGCTTCTTACCTGGAGATAAAGTATGGGGTTAGTGACATAATAGGCAAGCCCGGGGCTATTGCTTTTGTGTTATTCTTCTGGGCAGTGATTGCCATATATGTCAAGATAAAGCTCCTGACGATATCTGGAATAACTAAGTATATTGTTTCCACCATGTTCATACTTTTGGGTGGCTTTATAGCGTACATGTTCCTGGGAAAGGATACTACTTCATGCAAATTAAAACAAGATGGGATTGAAAGGCGATTAAGGTCATCCACCATGATCTTCTGGGATGAGATAGAGTCTTACGTGGTAAAGGACAACAAGGTTTACCTGAAGATCAAGTATAACCCCAATAGCCTCATGAGCAAAGCCATTATCAAGATACCGCTTGTGGAACACAAAGCCAAGATTATACAAACCCTAGACCAGCACATCAAGAGGAAGAGTTCGGACACCTGATTCTAAGCCAGGGCAAGAAAAAAATTTATAAAAAAGACTTATTATCCACTCACAGGGGGTAATATTTTCCAAAATGGCCTCAATGCAATGGATTATCGGGGAACAAAAGGGCAAGCTTATCATGGTATTGTCTGTGAAGAGAAACATAGAGGATATCTGCTCTGAGGAAGAGCAGGATTACAGGCAAGCGTTAAAAGGGCTCAAGGAAGCTGTTCCTGCAAGCTTCAAGCTCTTCAAGCACTACATGGGATATTCTGCCTCAAGGCCTGACAGGCTTTACATCAATGGAGTGCACTACTTTGCCTTTGAGGCAAGGCAAGGCAGCAAAGCACACTTAGAAGGCCAGCTTGAAAGGATAAATAAGGATTTCAAAGAAAAAATCTTTTTTGACGACCCAGTGCCGCTAGAGAAGCATTTCATCTCAGAGATGATTGGGCTTTACCGAGCGTAAGAACAATTCCAGCTCCTTCTTGTTGCGTATCCTAATAGTATCAGAGGGGTAATTGTCAAATATTGCCTTGTGCTTATGCCTGGTTGACTCGTTGCGCGCATGGTGCTTGTGCGTCGGCTTCTTGTAATAGTCCCAAGCGTAATGGATGAAGTCAATGGTCGAGCTCAGCTTTTCCCTCCTTTTGAGCTGCCTTTTCAGCAGCCTCCAGGTTATCACGTGGGGAGGGTAATCAAGCCATACTATCAGGTCTGCCCTGTCAAGCGAGCAGGTGACGCAGCTAGAATAAACACCTTCGATTATCCAAGATTTCCTTTTAGTCACCTTTTTGACCAGCTTTTCAACCTGCTCTGGCTTTCTTTTCTTGGTGAACTTCCTCTGCCAATAGAAATCATCCAGGCCATAGCTCTTTATCTTCAGCATCATAGCTAGCTTGCTTGCTAGGGAGCTCTTGCCTGAGGCTGAGTTGCCTATTATATAGATGCGCTTGTGCATGGCAAAAGGGCTAGTTCTGCATTATTTAAATCTTTTTAGGCTATCAGCAAGGAAAAAGCCGCCGCCACCTCAGCTTTCGCTTTGAACGAGAATATCTATTCGAGTGAAAAGCGATGGTGGCTTGGGCGGGGGATGCCCCCACGAGGTGCCCAAGGCGGCTTTTTCAGTTTCTAGCCGAATATATACTCTACTACCGAAAGATTTAAATAGTTAATAGTGTATTCTAAACACTAAGAAAGCCACAAAAGATGGCTTTTCACCTTAATAAGTGTCAAAAAAACACTAATGGAGGCGCACAATATGGAGCACAAACAAGACAAGACCCTTCTCACAGACCTGTATCAGCTGACAATGCTGGCATCATACCATGACAACAACAAAGGCGAAGACACAGCCACCTTTGATCTTTTCATAAGAAAGCTGCCAGAAGACTGGGGCTACTTCATAGCCAATGGCATAGAAGACGCCATAGACTACATCACCAGCCTCAAATTTTCAGAATCAGACATAGAATACCTAAGAAAGCAGGAGTTCTTCAAGCCAGAGTTCATAAAATACCTCAAAGACTTCAAGTTCGAAGGAGATGTGTGCGCAGTGAAAGAAGGCACGCTAATATTCCCAAACCAGCCAATAATGCGGGTGAGTGCCAAAAGGAGTCAAGCCCAATTCGTAGAATCTGCCCTCCTTAACATGATAAACTTCCAGACCATGATTACCAGCAAGACAAACAGGATTGTAAACGCGGCAAAAGAAGCCAAGATAGTTGATTACGGGCTAAGGAGAGCCCAGGAAGAAGATGCAGCAATGAAAGGAGCAAGGGCCACCTACATTGGAGGCGCAATAGGCACGAGCAATGTCAAGGCAGGCAAGGATTATGGCATAAAAATACTAGGCACGCAGGCCCACAGCTTTATCATGAGCTTTCCCTCAGAGCTAGAGGCTTTCAGGGCTTATGCCAAGACCTTCCCAAATAAAGGAACACTCCTAATCGATACATATGACACAATCCAGGGAGCAAAAAACGCAGCCATAGTAGCCAAGGAGCTGGAAAAGCAAGGAGACAGGCTGAGCGCAGTAAGGCTTGACTCAGGAGACTTATGCGACCTTTCCAAGAAAGTCAGGGAGATACTTGACAAGGAAGGCTTGCACTATGTCAACATCGTAGCAAGCAATGACCTCAATGAATACAAGATAGAAGAGCTGAGAAAAAATGGAGCAAAAATAACAGGCTACGGGGTAGGCACAGAGATGATAACAGCCAAACCAGTAGCAGCCGTCCCAGGAGTGTACAAGCTTGTTGAAGACAATGACGGAGCCAAGATCAAGCTTTCAGCTGAGAAAAAGACTTACCCAGGCAAAAAGCAAGTTTACAGGATGGCAGGGGCTGATGGAAAATACTCTCATGACATTCTAGGATTGGACTTTGAGCCAATAGAAGGAACTCCGCTACTGGAGAAAGTAGTCAAGCAAGGCAAGAGAGTGACAGCAAGGAGAAGCCTGGAAGAGATAAGGCAGTACGCGCTTGATAATGCCTCAAGATTGCCTGACCATCTGAAAGAAGTCAAGGTGGCAAGGCACTACGAGATGAAGATATCAGAAGGATTGAGCAAGCTCATTGATAATCTCACGGATAAATATGGAAATGGAGGAAAATAAGATGAAAAAGATTGAGCCAGAAAGCCTTAAGCAGCGCATTGAGACATATCTTGAGAGGGCCAAAAAGAACAGAGAAAAGGATGTGCCGTACTATCCATTGGATCAGGTAGCAACTTATGAGATAATCGGAGGATACGACTTAGACTGGAGGCGGCAGGTAGACAACAGGTTTGTGACGGGAAAATTCATAGACGCTCTTGTATATGCGCTTCACCAGCCTGAATTCTATGCTACCTGGTGCGATGATGATGACCTTAACAATTGCAACCATGGCTTTATCAGGAGAATGGATGATCCAGTGCAAACCTTCAGTGCGAGGCAAATGCTTCCAACAGGAGATTATTTTGAAATAATTAAAAAATATGGGAGGGAAAAAAAATGAAAATCTTTTACGATGTGGACACGCAACGCGACTTCATGCACACGAACGGGGCACTATATGTGCCTGGTTCTGGCAAGATTGAGTCAAACCTGGAGGAACTAACAAATTTTGCAAGGATAGAGAGAATACCCATCTGGGGAAGCATGGACAGGCACTTTGAGAATGACCCTGAGCTCAAGAGAAATGGCGGACCATTCCCAGACCACTGCATGAATGGCGCTACAGGTCAAAAACTTGTGGCTGAAACCAATTATGACGTGATAGATGTAGATATGGGGTATGCAACCAAGGTTATCCCGCACAAAGTATCGGAAAATCAAACCTATGACTGGAATCCCCAAAGGCTTTTTGGGGTTGTAAGACTTTTCCAGGCGGCGAGTGTAATGAATTACATGCGGGGAGTTAAAATACTGATTCAAAGAGGGCCCAACATAATATTTGAGAAACAAGCAAATGATGTATTCACTAACCCGGCTGCAGAAAAGCTAATGCGCGCTCTTGAAGTCAAAGAAGCAGTCGTGTACGGAGTCGCAACAGACTATTGTGTTAAGGATGCTGTTCTCGGCATGCAAAAGAGAGGAATCCAATGTTACGTTGTGAAGGACGCCATTGCAGCAGTTACTACTAAAACCGGAAAAGCTGCGCTTGAAAAAATGGTAAAAGCAGGAGCAAAGCTAGTCAAGACTAAAGATGTGTTAAAGAATATGATGAAATGGGATTTACCTGATTATACGACATGGTTGAGTAAAGAAAAAGAAAGAGAACCCGATAAAAGTGGGCTCGTTGAATGGTTTGAGACAAAATAAGAAAAGGTGATAATCATGGGTGGAAATGCATTGGAAGACAGAATCAAGCTAGCAAAGATGAACCCTGAACTAGTAGCAAGCCAGATAGAGGATTTCATAATCAGGGAAATTGAGCAGTGCGGATACGGCGGCGTGGTTATAGGGCTTTCAGGAGGAGTAGACTCAACAGTCACAGCAGCCTTGGCCAAGAGGGCTTTTGACAGGTACAACCATGCTCACCCTGACCAGCCACTGGAAGTAAAGGCTTACCTGCTTCCAGCACATACCAATGACCCTATAGACACTAGTGATGGAGTCAAGGCTGCAGAGCAGCTCAAGATAGATTATGAGCTTTTAAGCATCCAGCCTGTTATTGATTCTTACAAAGCCACTAACCCTGAGGCTTTTGAGAGCAACTATCATAAGGGTAATCTCATGTCAAGGATAAGGTCTAACATACTTTCTACCAAGGCAGCCACTGAGCAAAAGCTTGTGATAGGCACTGGCAACAAGGACGAGGACTTCGGTGTAGGCTACTATACTCTTTTTGGAGACGGGGCAGTGCACCTGAGCCCAATAGGAGGGCTTCATAAGAGGCTGGTGAGGGAAATGGCTCGCTACCTCGGGTTTGCAGGCATTGCAGACAGGATGCCAACTGCTGGCCTTGAGCCATGCCAGACTGACTTCAAAGACTTAGGCTACAAGTATGAAACTGTAGAGCTTGTCATGGAAGGGTTGCGCCAAGGGTTCACTTGGAAGCAATTGCCAAAGCATAGCCAAGTGGTTGAATACGCAAAAAACGACATGAAAGAATATGCAAGGCTCTATGGCAAGAGCAAGTTTAGCACTGTCAAGGCAATGGTGGAAGACATAAACAAGAGGAACAAGATAGCTAAAAAAAAGGCGCAGATAGTCAACCCCCCAAAGCCAATAATAACTTTGGAGTATTAGTGATAATGTATAATCAGGAAAGATAAAACAAGGGCGTTAACATGAAACAAAAAAAAGGATTGATCATCGGAAAGTTTGAAGTTGTCCACCAAGGCCATGTCGATCTATTCACACAAGTGTCAGGGCGCAAGGACATAAGCCAAATAATAGCCGCGATAACAAGCAACAAGAAAAATATATTCTCATGGGAAGAGAGAAAGAGCATGATAGAGCAAGCAGCAAATAGAATGAAGAAGCCTTTTGTGTTCTACAATGTGCCTGATATCAACAACCCACCAATGTATGCAGAACATGTAAGGAGGATTATAGGCTTGCCTTCACTTGATGAGGTTGTGCTTTTCACAGGCAACCCTTACACTTCTAACTGCTTCAACGGCAAGTGCGGAATTGAAACCATCATGATTAAAACCCCTTATAGCTCCTCAAGGTTGCTGGAGATGATAGGCTCTGATGACAATGGCTGGGAAAAATTAGTGCCGAAATCAACAAAGAGGTTCATCTATGGACATAATGGCGTTGAGAGGATTAAGGAGCACTTCAACAAGGTCCCAGGCCCTCACAAGTTCCCTCGCCTGGCAACTGACATAATCATAGAATACCAAGGAGGAGTTGTACTTATTGAAAGGAAGAATGAGCCTTTTGGCTGGGCCATGCCAGGTGGCTACCACGAGCTAGGCTTGTCAGCAGAGAAAAACGCTGCAAAAGAGGCAAAAGAAGAGACAAGCCTTGACATTAATGTCAAGTACTTGCTTGGCTTTTACAGCGATCCAAAAAGGGATGTCAGGGCACACACAGCATCTGCTGTCTTTGTCGCAGATGGTCATGGAGCACTAAAAGCTGATGATGATGCAAAGGATGCCAGGGTATTCAAGAAAGAGGAAGTGCCTTGGGAAAAGCTTGCGTTTGACCATGCCAGGATAATCAAGGATTATTACGATAAAAAAGATACTTAGGAAAATTCAGGCTTAAGCATAGCCAAACTCTTTGCCAGTTATCAATATGAAAAAAATCAGGGCTAGATAGTCAAGGAGATAAGCAAGCTGATTGATTTTTCCCCCATGACAAAATTTATAAATAATGTATGCCATACACTAACTTCTATGGGTGAGGATGACATTAGTAAAAAGAATGAAGGAGCAATGAATTCTGTCGATATAATCTTTGACATAAACGGCAAAGAGGTGCTGCTTGTGAAAAGAAAAGCAGAGCCTTACAAAGGCTACTGGGGCCTTCCTGGAGGCAAGCAAGAGCCATTTGAGAAATTGGAGAGCGCAGTAGTGCGAGTGCTAAAGCAAAGGCTCAACCTTGATGTTAGCGGAGACTTTTCCCAGATGCCCAATGTATTGGTGTTCAATGAGCTGAAAAAAGAGGCAGAGCTCCACCAGATAAGGACATATGACTCAGGAGCAGACCCAAGAGGAGGCAACACAACTGTGTTTGCCATCCAGCTGCACATTTCACCTGAAAAGCTTATGAAAGTGATTAAGCCAGGATTCAAAGTGGCAGAAGTAAAGCTGGTGAGCAAGCAAGAGCTTCCTAAGCTGGCATTTGACCACCTGAAATTCATAAACGACTATTATAAGTACCTCAAGCCTTACAAGGACAGCGCCAAGACTTATGACTCAAGCAAGTATGAGAAGCCTTCTGTGACAGCAGACATGCTGATATTCACCATAAGAAACAATGAGCTGCAAGTGTTGCTGATAAAGAGAAAGTCCTGGCCTTTCAAGGGTATGTGGGCAATACCAGGAGGGTTTGTGGGGCTGAACGAGCCTATTGATGAGGCTGCAAAGCGAGAATTGCTAGAGGAGACAGGAGTGAAGGATGTGTATCTTGAGCAGCTCTACACCTTTGGAAAGCCAGAAAGAGACCCAAGGACAAGGGTGATAACCATCGCATATTATGCACTCATATCCTCTGCTAATGTGAAGCTAGAGGCTTCCACCGACGCTGCAGATGTGGCATGGCTGCCAGTTGACAATATCCCCAAGCTCGCATTTGACCACAACGAGATAGTCGACTACGCCATAAGCAGGATAAGGAACAAGATTGAGTACACTAACATCGCGTTCCAGCTCCTTCCGGAAAAGTTCACCTTGAGTGAGCTGCAGAAAGTGTATGAGGTAATCCTTGGAAAAAAGCTTGATAAGAGGAATTTCCGCAAGAAAGTCAAGGAAACAAGAGTGCTTATCCCTTCGAAGGACTACAAGATGGAAGGGGCGCACAGGCCTGCGCAGCTTTTCTCCTTCAAGGAAAAAGGCCAGAGCATACTTAAGGCTAGCAAGAAAGTGTGACTTTCAAGCAACAGTTTTATAAACTGAAAGTTTTTCTTTTTTCCCACGCCGCAGTCGCATATAATCAGAAACTGATGTTTCTGGACATGCGACCTTAGGAAGACCTGCCGCGGTCGCATAATCTGGTATTGCACAAGCCTGGAAAGCTTGACTCGAAAGGGTATCCCGGTTCAAATCCGGGCCGCGGCGTAGCGAAGCGAAGCCGGGGGAGGACTCAGAAATTTATTTCTGTTGTCCGGGCCGCGGCGCTTTTTTCTTAGGGTATATGCCGTATTAAGAACATTTATATAAAGAGCATCATTCATTATCACTATGAAAAAGCCCGATCTTAACTTTCCGAAACTGACAAGTAATGAGAAGATAGTCCTGAAGAAAATCATTGGCCAAGCTAAGATACCTGACTTGGAAATAGCCAAAAAAATAGGGCTTTCGCAGCAAGCCATCTTCAAGATAAGGCATAAGCTGGAGAATGTCGGCATAATCAAAGGATATGCTCCTGTCATAGATTATAAGAAGATAGGTATTGAGGCCTTGGTCGTGCTTGGCGTGAGATTCACTCAGTACATCTGGAACAAATACTCAGAGGATGAGATCGCTGAGAAGATACTGAAGATTCCGCAAGTGATAACTGCCTATCGCATCCCTGAAGCAAGGATATCCCACCTGCTGGTCATGGGATTCAGGAATATAGATGATAAGGACAGGTACATGATGAGGCTGCAGAGCAAATATTCAAGAGAGATTGAGATAGTCAATGTCTATCCTTTCTCAGTGGATAGAATCATCAAAAACAACCATATCGGCCTGCTAAACACCATCCTTAACCCAAAGGAAGCCTTCTCAAATGATTTTTTCCTGGATAAATAGCTCCGTAAATAACTACTTCTAAAGGATTTTAAGATTACTTATACCACCATAGCTAGTTATAGTTGTTATGCTAAGTATATATATGGTTAAGGCAAAAAGGGTAACTGCTTGTAAGCATTGCAGCAAGGAAATCAGGGATAAGGCAAAAATAATCGGGATTACATTTATTTGCCCTTACTGCGAAAAGCCATGCGAAGACGTTATTTAAAAAAAGAGATGAGAAGGGACAGGAGGAAGTGAAAAAAAGGAGGTAGGAGCAGTGAGGTTTAAGATCAGGGGATTTTGGGGGCAGGAAGAATAAGCTGCCCCGATCTTAAATCAGGCGGTCATGATAACAAGAGGTGATTAAAATGGCAGGAGTTAAGAAGCAAGATGAAATAAAGTCAGGATTGGTCTATCTTACCAACGAAGAGATCTGTTCGGGCTTCTGGTCTAGGCTTATGAGCAACAAGAGGGGAGTGTTGAAGGATTATAAGGTGGATAAAAATGTGGCAAACAAGAGACGATTACATGTACGAAGCTGAAGATAAGATATGAGAAAATATTTAAAAGGTGATTAAAATGAGCAATGCAGGGCTGGATAAATGGTGGCAGAAGATGGAAGAGCACAGGAGGCTTGGGCATCACATAATAAAGTATTCTTATGACGATTATTATGACTAATTCTTAGTTGTTGATAGGGACATCTTTATATAAGCAGTGAGCATCAACTTCTAGCACTTATTAAGGATAGGCTCGCACCTAAGCATCATAAAGATGCTCATATATTCTTCAATGCCTCATAGAGATCATGCTTGTCAATCCCGCCGTACTTCACAGGCTCTTTAATCACATCGAAATAATTCTCTAGGCGAGCAATGGCGCCGCCGATAGCCCATGCCATGGCAGAGCCATCAGTTATTGGTATTAGCTTCTGGCTTGATATATAGCTTTCTATCATCCGGCTGAACTCATGCTCCTTTATAGGCTTTCCTTGGGTTTGCTGCCTTATGTGCCTGCCAGTGTATTCTACGAGGCTGTTAAGGCTTCTCACATCATGCTCTGCCTCTATTGAGAGCTCCTTGTCCTTGAGGGATACATACCTCTTGTGAATGCCAGTGTGCATCTCAGCCTTTACCTTCACCCTTATACTTTCGCCTACACTCACAGCAAGGCCCATGTTCTCAATGGAGTACTTGCCCTTGGCCAAGCCTTCCTTTCTCAACAAGTCATGGACTGTATTGAAGTACTCATCCTGCTCCATCTCTCGTTGCTCCAATATCTTCACCACCTCATCTTTTATGTTCCTTAATTTGTCCTCTAACATCTTAGCTATCACCTTTTGCTTTCATATGTTTTATGCCAATAACTTTCTAAGAAGCAGTGCAATAAGAGGTCCTTTATAAACCGCTACCTTATATTTTCCGTGATATTTCCGGAAAAAAATTAATAGATAGTTTTTTATACTAAAGGCAGAACCTATTAAGCATGGTGGACGTCCGTAAAATCCTGGTGATATTTCTCATCGGCATAATCTTTGCTTTCTTTGTGAACAGCCTGATTGAGGCTTTTTATCCTTCTCCCAGGTATGAGGATTATTGCGGCAGGGATATGTATTCTGAGCCTATGAAGCTAAGCCCTGGCTCTCCTGACAACTGCACTCCCTTGCCTCCGCTGCGGTGCGATACTGATGGCTTTGTCCAGTACGATTATGAAGGCGGCTATTGCCCTGTCAGCTCATACTGCAATTACTGCCAAAAGGATTATAATTCTGCCCAGGAAAAGTATAATATGATAGTCTTCATCATCTCTTCCATAATGGCGCTGATAGCCATAGCAATCGGGCTTCTCCTTCCGACAGACAAGAACAACCTTAACGAGTGGATAGGCACTGGCTTCCTTTTAGGCGGGCTCATCACTTTGTTCATAGGCACTGCAAGGTATTACAATGACATGGCAAGGATACTTAGGCCTATTGTGCTTCTCTTGGAGATGCTTCTTGTAATCTTCCTGGCGTATAAGAAGCTTAAAAAATGATTCTTTTTTTAGATGCTTTTAGCATATGCTAATCCTGCTCTTGAGCTTTGCACTGCTGAATGAGCATGGTTATCTAAGTGCTCTTCTGCCACTAATCTCAAGCATTCCTTGAAACTCTTCATTAGCAGCTTGGCTCTCGGGTTGGTTTTGTTGAGCAGGTAGAGTTGGGTCTTGCCGATTATTCTTGACTTTGCAACAAAACCCTTTTTCTCCAGTTCTCCAATAATCTCATAAGCCTTAGGCCTGGATATCTTAACTTCTCTTGCCATGTCTCCCACAGCAAAGTCTAGTGCCTGGTTTTCCAGCAAGTATTCAAGGACCGTGTTCCTTATGCTCTTACCGTATGTCTCGCAGAACGCCCCTCCTTTCCTCATGTTTCGCCCTCCCATCAATAAGTTATTTATTATTAACTAACTGTAATTACATATTTACTAAGTCTTATAAATTTTTCGATAAGAGCTTTTATCACTAAGAGCCTTAATATTTTTAAACACCAGCATCCCCCCATCCTTATGCCAGATTATTTCAACCCTGCATTCCAGAAATGCATTAGAAAGATTGCTGACTTTGGCTTTAGCAGCTACTTTGGCATCCAAGTCCATGGCAAAGATAATGTCCCTAAAGCAGGGGCAGCAATATTCTCATTTAACCACGTGCACATGCTTGACTCGTTCATAATAGGAGCCAAGGAGCCTAGAATCAGCTACGCCATCTCAAAAAAAGAGCATTTCTACCCTGTTTTAAGGTCAGCTCTTAGAGGAGTAGGGGCTTTGCCTGTGAACACCAAGCCAGAAAAGCATAGGTTCACAGAGCTCACAACTAACTATGGCCTTCTCATCCCTAAAAGAAACCACCAAGCCTTCCTGGAAGAGATCAACAGCTACCTTTCAGAAGAGGAAAAGCTTCAAGACTTATCAACCCTAGACTACAAGCTCATGTCCAAGTACGCCATGGGCAAGGGAGAAGGATTGCTAAGCCACTTGCCAGGCACAAGGACTAACAGCTATGAAAATATAGCCAAGCCCAAGAAAGGCACAGCAAGATTAGCCTTGCAGATGCAGCAAGAAGAAGGCATAATAGTCTCAATAATCCCGGGGGCGATTGTTTACAGCAAGGATAATAAGCCTATCATAACCAGGAAGCCCTTGCCCCCATACAAGACTAGGGCGGATATAAGCTTTGGCAAGCCCTTGACAGCAGCCAGGCAGCACCAGCTTTACAAGCAAGAGCCTGAGGCTGCAGTGCAGCAGCTGACAGATATAATAAATGAAGAAGTTAATAATGAAGTAAAAAATATTCTGAGAAGCCTTACTCCTTCGCGACCTTAATAGCCCTCATGCCTCGGTCTCCTTGCTCGACTTCAAAAGTCACAGGGTCATTCTCCTTGAGAACTACGCCCGGAGCGAGAGCTGACTGGTGCACGAACAATTCAGAGCCGTCCTCTGCCTTGATAAACCCAAAACCTTTCATCGCATTGAAAAACTTAACTGTCCCTTTCATTTTTCTTTCTCCTCCTTATCTTTCTCCTCCTTTCTAAATCTCTTTATGCAATCATCGCAATACTCCTGCATCTTCTGGCCCTGCTCAATTAAATACCTTTTCTTGCAAAGCCTGCAATGCTTGACATGACGATAACCACCAGCCATCTTGGCATAAACCTCCATTATAGCAAACAGCCTTCAGAACGAACATACGCAAAAAAAAGTCAACGCTTAACCAAAGTTGTCTGATGATAAGGGATAATGAGCCTTGATTTATAAAAGGTTGCTTTTCAGGTGTTAAGGGCAGGTTTCAATACTTATGAGGCTTTCTCTTCTGCTGGGGCAATCTCACGTATATATAGATGAACACCATTCCCAGCAGGAACAATACTACTGGAATCACCATTGATGATGCCATGTGCTGCTTGGAGTTCACTCGCTTAAGCTCGCCTACGTACATCTCCCTATCTTGCATGGTAAAATAATATACTCCTGAGCACAGCTCTTCCTCATAGCATATGCCTGGGCCTTCCTCTGTGGGGCAGCAAGCAAGATTGCTAGGGCAGTCATCCTCGCAAAGCGCGCCAATAGCATCCTCATACACAATGTTGCCTGTGTAAGATACCCCTAATGAGACAAAGCTTAAGATGAAGAGTGATATGCTGATTAAAAGAGATATCTTCTTTAGCATCACAGTTAATTATGAAAACAGGTATTTAAAGGTTGCGATGGGAGCAATTGAAATAATCATCAACAATGCTTCTGGTGTCATTCCATAGCTGCCTGACTTCAGGCCTATAGTCATAGGCTTCCCAGCCAGGCACAATGAAGAACATCATGCCCTTGATAAGGTTGGTGTCAGAATTGCAGTGCTGGGTCTCAAATGAGTCAAACACAACAGCATTGTCCAAGCGGCTGATAGTGCCTTTGATGCTGGCAGTGCCATAGTCCGTTAGCTTTTTCTTCTCAGGCATGAGGTTGACGTACTCGTTTTTGCAGTAAGTTATTCTTGCAGGCAGCTCTTTTGCCACCCTTTCAAGGATGATTTCCATCTCCCTGATACTGACTGCGCGCACAAACCCAATAGTCGCTTGGTCAATTAGCTCATCCAATGCCATGGCAATGAATATTGAAAGGCTAGTATAAATAATTTTCCTATATGTTTCCATTATTGAATGATAAAGGATTCTCTTTTTTTCGCAAATTTTATATACTTCTTGCCCTATGAAACCTTTCTACAGGGGTGAGAGTGCAGCAACTGAGTGATAGCATGGACATACTTAACATACCCCTTGAGGAGCTGGTTTCTGAGATGCTAAGCGACAAGCTTGCTGAGAGCTATGATAAAAGGTTCTTCAGCGTTCTCACAGCCTATTCCTTTGAGAAAACCAACCTAAGGGTTCACCAGCACTACCTGCCTGCTTTGCACATCTCAGGAGTGCTTGATGGCTTTGCAAGGAATGACTCTAGCTTTGACCAGGGCTTCCTGTATTTCAATGACCCTGTTGCCAGGCTTGAGAATGCAGCTGACAACGAGGCATTGCTCTCATTCTGCGATACAGTGCTGTTCTTCTCAGGGCTCATGCCAGAAGCCTTCACCAAGAAGATGGCATCCAAGGATTACTATGAGAAACTAGCCATAAAAGGCTTCTATGCCCTGCATAAGCGAAGTGTTGGCGGGGATTCGTATTTTAGCATGATGGCTCACTACTTCCCAAGGTACAGGGACGCCTTAGGCTTTATGAGGCACAACCTGCTCTCAGATAATTTCTCAGGAGAGGAAGAGTGGGCAGTGCAGTGAGTGTGGTGATGAAAAGTCGCCCTTGCCAATAAAAACATTTATAAATAACCAAATCAAGTGATAGCTTGTAACCGCTGTATATACTTAGCACGCATACCACAGTATAATGAGAAAGCTGTTAGCAACAGGTATGATCGCGCTTTCGCTTGTTTTTGGTGCGAGCCGGTTAGAGGCATCATCAGGAGAGCAAGATAGGGCTCTGAATTCTCAAATGCAAAAAAAGCAGGAGCAGCAAGAGCTCTCCCCTCGCCAGAAGCAGCTTAACGAAGCCATGAATAAGGTAATGGCAGAGGTGCAAAGGCAGGAAGCAGGAAAAAACGCTAAAGGAGCGTATATGCCTGCCAACCCATCAGCAGCTTATGACGGCAAAAGCCTGACCCTGAGCAAGAAGGGCGAGTTCAAGGCAGAAGATGGCTTAGTCACCAAGCTAGGCGCTGATTTTGTGGTTGATGAAAGCCGCAGGGCCAAGGCATTCAACTTCACAGGGGAGCACGTGACAGGCTCACAGGAAAAGGTAAGTGCTTTTTTCAGCTATGACTTGCAGAGCAGGCAGAGCATGCTGCAAGGCTCTTATAGGCACAAGGACAAGGGCTTAGAGGTTGCTGTCAGGAACTTCAAGGAGCCTGTTTTCAAGGCTTATGCGCCCATAGCCAAAGGCATGAGCATAGGCGTCCACGCAGACCCTGCCAGGCATTATTATGCCACTAACCTCGGGTTCAAGCACCAGGGATTGAATGCAGGCATAAGGCAGGAGAGCATCTTCAGCAATTACAGGACTACCACTAGCTTGTCTTATAGCCTGCCTGAAAAGTATGATTTATTGTTCAAGAGCCTATCCTGGACCCATGTCATGTACAACGGCAGCCACAGGGACTCATTCCAGGCTAATGCAAAGATAGGCTTTGCTAATGTGCAGCTAGGGTTGGATAACATGGCAAGGCCTGAGAAGTATAATCCTTGCTTTAGGATAATGGTTAATAAGAAGTTCTGAAAAGGCTTTCTAAGGATAAAAGCTGGCAAGCAAGATAGATTATCCCCTCTAGAGTGGTTAACCAAGCGAAATATTTATATTA
>JAFGRK010000004.1 GCA_016935175.1 Candidatus Woesearchaeota archaeon
AATGGATAATATTATCCAAAAATGGATAATAAGCTCAAAATAATAAATTACCTAGGAAAAAACATAGGGAAAGACTTCACCATGCACAACTTGAGCAGCCTGACAAAAATACCTTATGCAACTTTCCACAGGGAAATAAAAAGGATGGAGAAATTGCTAAGCATCAAGGAAGTAGGTAAAGCCAAGACAATTAGCCTCAGCCTTAGCAACCAAGACATCAAGGCTTACTTAGCTGTGGCATCAAGCCAGGAAAGGGAAGAATACTTGAAAAGCAACCCGATTATAAGGAAGATAAGCTCAGAGTTAAGCACAGATGATTCTGTCATATTGTTTGGCAGCTATGCCAATAGCAAACACACAGAGAAAAGCGACATAGACCTGATGATAATAAACAATGATGGCAAAAAAACACTCTCATTCTCAAAATATGAGTTGCTGTTCAAGAAGAAAATCAACCCTATATTCATAACCCGAAAGGAATTCGTTCTGATGCTCAAGGACAAGGAAGAAAACGTTGGCAAGCAAGCCTTGAAAAACCACATTATCCTTAACAATGCTGAGGAGTTCTGGAAAGGTGTGCTGAGTGGTTTTCAACAAGGATGAATACAAGGAAGAGTTCAATAAGCAGCTCAAGGCAAGGGCAATTAAGCCCTCAAGCCAAGGCTTCAAGATAAAGCTTTTCTTGCAAAAAGCAGAGAACAGCCTGCTCATAGCAAAGCACACCAAGGAAATAAAACCTACTGAAGACCAGCCAAAAAAGCTTTACTGGGATTACTGGGCCATCACAATATCTTACTACTCCATGCTCTATGCAGCAAAAGCAGCCATCCTCTCCAAAGGCTTTGAGGTAAATGACCATGATGCAGCACAAATAGCGCTAGGCCACTTATTAGTGCCAGATGAGATTGAAAAGGAAGACTTGGAATTATTAAGCCAATCATACAAGATATTCGAGGATGAATATGTAAAGTATTTTGAAGATGCAAAGACCGAGAGCTATATTGCAAGATATTCTGCCATAAGGACCTACACCCAAAGAAGGCTTGAGGAAATATTTAGCAATGCAACCAAGTTCATAGCCAAGATAAGCCTGATACTTCAGGAATAATCAATCCTAATCATAAATTCAGGAGTATGTTGGCGAACAAAAACAAAGTTTTTAGCACCTCAGAAACCACAGCCTTAATAAAGAAGAGAAAGAATTAGAAGATAGTTCTGAAGCTTAGTAAGTGATTATTCCTTCATATTCATGCCAGTAATAATTATCGTCTCCTGGCTCTTGCCCAAATAGTGATTCGCCTACAAAGCAGCATGCTTGCATTAGAACTGTATTAATGCATCTTGGGTTGAAAGGTGTGTTCCACCATTCTGGCTGAGGAAAACTGCTGTCAGGAGCCATGTAGTCACAGTATAATGGGTCGCTGACTGCCTGGTAACAAGTGTCGTGCGGTCTACAAGCTACACCATCCCACTCAGTTCCCTTCGGGCAGCAGTTGCATACATCAAGGTACCATTCTTCACCTACTGCATTGCCGCAGGCTATGCATGCTTGCTCATCCTCTTCTGTGATGGGTGCAAAGACTGCCATGCCTTCGTAGCAGCATTCTGTAAGGTTCTCCACGCAGTTGTGGCAGAACTTAACGCCTTCTTCTTCAAGTAGGTAATCATAATATGATTCGTACTCCACGCATTGCTGTGTTGGGCTGCAGGCTTCACTGTATTTCACTCCATCAATCCAATAATTATAGCATGCCCTTCCGCAGTCTCCGCTGTACTCAACTGAACCTCCTGAGTGCTCTTCAGCGCAAGCATAATAGGTTACTGATGGGCTCAGCACAGGCTCGAGTGCGCATTGCGCCTGGCACTGGACAGTATTTGAGTCCCATATGTATCCTGTTGGGCAGCAGTGGCAGTCACTAAGCTTCCAATCAGCATTGCATGCTTGGCATTCAGCATCTGAAGTTGCTGGTGAGCCTTCGACGCAGCTGGACAATGGCACTGTGCACGAGCCAGGTTCTAGGCATGTTTCAGTCACACCATCCCATGTTGCCCCTTCTAGGCAGCAGTGCCCGTCAATGCACACATGGAAAGGGTCGCAGCAGCCAGTAGGGTACTTGGCGCTTACATAATCCTCGCATCCAAACCCGCCAGGGCCAGGACCTTCTTCTAGCACACATGCCTCAACGCATTCAGGAGCTCCGCCTGTATTGCAACAAGTTACACTAAAAGGATTGCTTTCAGGGTTAGAAGGGTACATCGGGCATGGTATTGGGCAGTTGCCACAGCCAACATATTCGCACACCCAGGCTAGGCGGTACTCTACGCAATTTCGTTCTATAGGCCCTCCTGGCCCGTTGCAGTTAGTGTTTATGTTCGCATCGCCTGTGTCATAGCATACGCATTCGCCACTGCCATCGCATTTCTTGCTTGCTGGGCAATCACCTTTCATATCATTTCCATAAGGCTGGTTTGAGCATTGGAAGTTCCCTATCCCTCCTGCTGTAGTGCAGTACTCGCATTCATCGCAGTCTTGGTAAATATATTCTGGGTAGCAGCATTCTTCGCAGTGCCCAAAGTAAGGCGTGCTTCCGCAGCACTGGTCTTTTGCTCCGAAATTAGTGGCGCAGTACTGGTCAGGGTTTGCTTGCTCAAGGCATGTGGGGGCAAGAGGCACTTCTTCGCACCTGTTGCCAGTTGCGTTCCATATGTCTCCTGAGAGGCAGCAATGATTATCCACGCAAACATTGCCATCGCAGCAATTATAATTATTAGGCGCTCCGCAGCCTTCCCCTTCTTCTTGCACACAGACATCAACGCAGTTAGGTGCGCTGCTCACACAGCAACTGCTGTAGTCTAAAAAAAGGCCTGGTATTGACTCATAAGGTTCACATGTGCCTGACTCATCACATCCCATAAAGGTGTATTGTACGCAATCTTGCTCAATAACAGCGCCGCTGCAAGGCGGAGGGCCAGGAGGCGCTGGATCATCTGAGCACTGGCATGTTCCGCCGAAGCACCATTTGCTTTCAGGGCACTCGTCCTTATTGTCTGTATACCTTTGGTTTGAGCAAATGTAGTTGGTTGGGTTAGTCTTGTTGCAGTATTGGCAAAAGCCACAATCACCGTCACGGCAGCAAACTTGGCATGTGCCTGCATAAGCTTCTCCGCAACACTCAGGCTTTGTAGGGGAATTTGCCAAACAATAGCTGTCCCCTCCTAGCTCATAGCATGTAGGAATCAGGGTTGGCACTTGGCAGCTAAGAGTGGTTATGTTCCAGATTTCTCCTATTGGGCAGCAATGGTTGGAAATGCAATAATGGTTAGCATCACAGCAGCTAGCACTAAGGCATCCGTAGTCCCCTTCGTCTAGGCAGTCTGCTTGGCAGCAGCAATCTTGGCTTTCTATGCATTCATACTCACACGCAGCGCGTGACCCTAGAATACTAAATGGCTCTGTGCAAGACCCCATGCACTGGCAGTCATAACTATAGCCAGCGCTGTACACAACTTCTATTGAAACCATGCTTAGCGCTAGAAACAATGCGAGCAAAAGTAATGTCTTAATTTTCATGCTCTACCCTCACCTCAAGCATATTAAATATTGAATATTCCACTCTTACATCTATTCCTTATTATTACTCTTATAAAAATATTGTGGTTTAGCTTTGGCGCTATCCTTTCCTTATGCGCTCCCTTGCATTTCTTGCCTCTTCTTGGGTGAGCTTGCTTGTTATGTCTTTGATTGTTAGCACGAACTGCAGCAGCTCATCATAATTCACAGGCACTTCCTTGTTCTTGAGGTAGTATTGGTTGTCTATCCTTAGCTGCTTGTCTTGCTCTAGCTTTTGGGAATATCCTTTAGGCACTATTCCAAGCTCTTCCAAAACCGCGCACACTGCTATTGTGCATTCATGTATCTCGCTTTTTATGCCTAGCTTCATGAGCAAGGAGTATATTGCGAAGTATTCGCAATAGTATTTAGTAGTCGCAAGCCACACCTTTGACTTGTTTCTTATGCTTTTGAGCGTCTCAAGCGTTTCCTGTGCAGTCTCCAGGTATTCCTTTGCCAGGTTCTCGTTGGGCTCTATTAGCCTTATCCCTTTTCTTTGCTTTTTGCACCAGCTTATGCTTGCCATATCATCCACCTCAGGATGTCCTCTGTGCCTCTTATTATTATGTGCTTCTTGATTATCTCCTCTTTTAGCGCTTTCGTTACCTGGCTTAGGCTTTTCACAGCTATTAGGTGTATTTCCTTGTTCAGTTTTTTTCCCAGCGCCCTTATTGCCTTCTCATCCGCTGTTCCTGTCACTAATAGGTCGATGTCCTGGGCTTTGGCAGGGCTTTCTGCTGCTGAGCCAAAGATTATTGCCTTGGTGTTTTCAGGAAGGCTTTTGTGCAGCTCGCTTGCTAGCTCTTTTATTATCAGGCTTTCATTGCATTTTTTTATGAGCTCTTGCTTCTCTGCGATTGCCAGGTAATCAATTATGTTCGGGCCTTCCATCTTGAGCGAGTACAATGTCAGCCTTCCTTTGTGCTCTTTTAAGAGCACCCCTGCTTTTTCCAGCTTGTTAAGCCATTGCCTTGCTGTGGGGTGTGGCACCTTGATCTTCCTGGATATGTCTGCCAGGTGAAGCTTCTCTTTTGGCTTGGCAAGGAATGCCTGTAAAGCATTATCTGTTACTTTTATAACCATAATGTTAATAAACTAACAATTAGTATTTAAATGTTTCGTAAATGCCCTGCAAGCTTTCCGCTTGCCAGCTTTTCTTTCCGCTTTTTCATGCTAGCATTAGTATAAAATACTTAGCAGCATATGATGATAGAAAGCTGCACATGTTGAGATTATATCAATATTGGATAATATTATCCAAGCTCACACCTGAGAATCAATAAGGTCTTTTTGCTGCCTTGACCACTGCTTGTCAGGGTGCTCCCTAACATACTTAGCCCATTGCCTGACAAACTCCATGCGCTCTTTCTAGTTTTGTTCCTTGTCAAACCATTTGCTCATGAATAATGCTAAACCTTTCCTCGCTTATAAGCCTTACGCGCGCCTGTCCAGTGCGCAAAGCGCAGTGGGCTCAGAAATGCATGACATTTCTGTTGTCCAGTGTAATCTTTTCTACGAAACCTTTATATATTAATAAGTTCTTGATAATTTGAAGGATGGGAAAAAGGGGTTATAATATAGGTGAAGTATCCTTAATCTTAGTTATTCTTATACTATTGGTGGCTGTTGGGGCTTATAGCGTGTTTGCTGACTGCCCTCACGGAGTACAAATATGTGGCATTCGCTATGATTGCGGCATTGATGATGAGGTCTGCCCTGATTGGTTCCAGGCTGGCCTTTGCTGCCAAGCTGATTGCCCAGTCACAGACCAGGACTGCTTCCCGACTGTTTGTGCTGGCGTTGACATCCTTCCCACAGGAGCCTTTTCTTCTGCTAGTTGCTCAGTAGCTACTGGCACTGCCAGCGATGCTAATTGCCTTGGCACTGCTATCACTGTCAGGCTTGATTTTGGCGGAGTGACTAGGGACGTGGTTGCGACTGGAGGAAGCTTTACTTTTGATTATAGCGCTGACACAGCTGTCCTTGCGCAAATAGGTGACGGCCTTGCTCATACAATATCTGCCACTGCTTTTGGAATTGATGCTTCATGCAACCCTAATGGATTGGATACTACTTTCGGGCCTGTTTCTATCAACGGCGGCACTGCCTGCGGCTACTTCAACTGGGTGAGAGGTAATGATTCTGGCATCTTTGATGTTGCCTGGAATGATAGGCTGGATATTTATAGGTTGAACTCGTCCCAGGATGCTTGTGTCCGTCTTAATGGTGCTAATCATCCTTTTTGGGGCTGCATTCAAGGATTTAATCCTGGCGGTAATGATAACTGGGCGGTGTGCACAGAGCCATCAAATCCTGACGTGACGAGAGGGAGCTGGTTTGATATTGATAGTTCCCAGAGTGCATGCGAGCTTTGCGGTGTTGTTGAAACTCGATGGAGAACAGGAGGCGAGGCTGCTCCATTTGGAGAGTATGATACTGGTAGGAGCACTGAGTGTTGCCAGGATGATGCTGGTGAATATCTAAGAAGCAATCCTATCAATGGCCAGAATGCCTGCTGTAATCTCAACACTGACATTGTTAATTCCACTGGCTTTTGCATTCCTTATTCTCTTGAAAGGCCAGAGCTAGGCAACACCTGCTATGACGGCCAGGATAATGATGGCAACGGATACAATGACTGGGACACTGCTAGCTGGTCTGACCCTAGGAGAAGCGAGTATCACGGAGACCCTGGCTGCCCTGTAGGAGTCGTCCTTGCTCAGGTGAATGATACTGATCCTTTTGCAAACTCTCCCATCCAGGTGAATTGCACAGTGACCACTGGCAGGAGAGTTGACAGCGTATATGTTTTCATTGATGAGGATATGGATGGAGTATATGATGCTGGCACTGACAGTGACTGCGGCTGGCCTTTAGGCAGCGACTGGTATAATGGCGATACTGTAGCGAGCTTTATCAGCTGCAACGTAGGGGGCTCTGGCACTAAGCGAGTTGTGTGCGATGTCATGAACGATACAACCCTTCCTTATAATAGGTCTTACCAGAACGGCAGTGCTGTATGGGTTGAGATTAATGTCCAGACCACTCTTTGCGATGGATATCCACAGGCTACTTGCAACTCAGTCCCAGGATGCACTTGGTATGATGAGTGCAACATGTCAGCCCCATACAATAGGTGGAGTGCTTATCCTGGCGGGGCTTGCGTACTTTCAACTACTCCTAACCCTTTTACTCAATGCAATGTAGCTATCTGCAGCGATACTTGCAGCCTAGCTAATGATGACAACTGCGCAGACCATTGCGGCACAGGAGTTACTGCTAACCACTGGTATACTGGCAGCAGCTGTAATATTCCTACTTGCAGTTGCGCTGCTTTCACAGACACTGACTGCAGCGGCCTTCTATGCGGAGATGGGTTAAATATTTGCCAAGGCCAAGGAACTAATACCATCCGTGAGATAGGAAACAGCTTTGTCTGCGTTGGGCCGCCTGTGGGTTGCGATGTTTCAGGGCCTATGGTAGACTGCCCAGAGCCAGATTATGTCTGTAATATAGCCACTAACTGCAGCTTACAGGCTTGCGGAGACTCAGCCCCTAACAATTTCAGGTGCCACTACGATGGCAGCTACGTCTGGACTTCAACAACAGTAGTTTTGACTGAGACAAATTGCCATGATAATTATGATAATGACTGCGATGGGCTCGTTGATTGCGCTGATGATGAGTGCGAGAAGGACTCTGACCAAATCTGCTGTGAAGCAATGCTTGACACTAATACTCCTGGCGATAGCGGAGTGGATTATGGTGGTTGGCTCTTTGATGCTGCTGGCAATACAGGCACTCAACAATGCTGCGGTGATGATGCCAACGAATGGTTCTGGTATGTAGGCTCTATTAGCGACGGAGGCTGCTGCGATGCAATGACTGACTGCATAAGCACCTTTGCTGGCTCATTGGGTGCTTGCTATAACCTTGATGTCAGGGCTGCTTCTGACACTGCGCTCTGCGGTTCTGATATCCCTAGTTCCAGTTGGTACTACTGCAACAACACAGATGGATTCCACACCAATGGTGAGCATATAGGTTCGTATTATTGCAGCTACCTTGCCAGTGACGGAGGCTGGAAATGGAGAGATTCCATGCCTGCTGAGAACAACGTACCTAACAATAACTGCTTTGATGGCGTTGACAATGATGATGATGGTGAGGATGACTGGGACACTTTCACATTATCCGTCCCAAGCAGAGGGGCGAATCACGGCGATAATGGCTGCTCTGTTGGTGTGACCAGCATCTCTGTGAACACTGCTACACCAATTTCCGGAGGGACTATTGACATCACTTGTGGCGTGAGTGCAGGAGGAGTAAATGTTAACAGCGTCTACGCTTATATTGATAATGATAATAACGGCAGGTTTAACTCAGGGGATGCTGAATGCGGCTGGGATGACTTTGAGGACTACTGGTCAGGCGGTAATGCCTTTGTTCATTTTATCAACTGCCCTGTTGGAGGAACAGGCAACAAGAGAGCGGGCTGCGGAGTGTATAACTCATCAGAGGATCCCTTTGGCAGGAATAGGTCTTACCAATCTGGGAACGACCAAACCACAGCTATCACTGTGCTTTCAAGTGTCTGTTCTGATTATGATAACGAATTTGATTGTAACCTAATACTCTCTTGCGACTGGTATGAAGAGTGCGAATCTACAAGGTCTAGCAGGCTTCACAGCTCTTTTGATGATCCATATAACACAGGAGGAGCATGCGTTCTTGCCTCTGCTGGCGCTCCTACATATTCATGTGATGAATCTATATGCGGAGAGACTTGCGATGGAAGCTCATCTGCCTGCGCTGACCAATGCGGGACAGGCGATGAGATTGATGAGTTCCATTATTTCAGCACATGCGACACTGCCAGCACTTGTGAATGCACTCCATTTTGGGTATATGACTGCAGCCTTAACCATGACTGCAACGCTGCCTCGCTGACCTGTGAAAGGGTGAGCAACACAGTAATCAGGCAGATGGGCGGCAATTATTCATGTGCTGTTGGCGGCCCAATAGGGCTTGGATGCGAATTTTCCAACACGGTATTATGCTATGGGCCTTATACTTGCGGCCCTGGCCTTGAGTGCGCTGTGCAAAGCTGCGGAGGAGTATCCTACACTTGCCACCGCGAGAATGGCATATGGAACTGGACAATAACAGGCCTTATGCCTGCTGTTGAGACTAATTGCAGTGATAATTATAATAATAATTGTGCTGGCGGAATTGATTGCCTTGATGCTACTTGCACCAGGGATGCTAATCCTAACTGCTGCCTGAACATCACTTTCGGCGACACTACCACGCCTAATGATCATGGGCTGGGATGGGGGAGTACGCTTTTCGACGACCCTACCAATAACGCTGCTAATCCCTTGTGCTGCGGCAACAACCCTAGCGAGTGGTTCTTTAACTTTACTCCTGCTACTGCTTGCTGCGATGAACCCACTGATTGTGTGCGCTATGTACCTGCAGGCGCTTGCGAGAACCATGACTATCCTCAAGGCTTGCCTTACCAGGATGAGCATTGCAACAACACTGAATGGAATACCTGCAACCTAGCTAATAATGGCGATCAATCAGGAACTTACTATTGTGGCTACAACGCTTCTGATAGCGGCTGGAGATGGAGGCCTAACATGCCTGCTGAGGACTGCAGCCTTGACCTCATTGATAATGATGGTGATCTTTTGATTGACTGCCTTGACCATGATGATTGCGACGGAGTATGCCCTTTCTGCCCTGATTATGAGAATGAGACCCTGAAGTCTGGAAGTTGCATCGATGACCTTGACAATGATTGTGATGGCCCGATAGATGGAGAGGACTCTGAATGCCCTGAAGGAAGCGGTGATGATGAGGATAGCGATCACAGGGGCTGTGATGATGGCATTGACAATGATGAGGATGGCATATTGGATGAGGATGAGGCTGAATGCGCTGATACTTGCGAAGGCATAAGCGATGGTAGGATAATGATGTGGGACAACACAACCTATCCTCTCAATGCTTTCGGAGCTCCTTGCGGTGTGCCTTTCAGCGAGTGGGAAGGCTCAATCCCAGATGAAATGCAGGATTATTGCTGCGGAAACAATGTTAGTGAGCACTACAAGAATTCTACTATAAACACTAATCCTGCTGATGATATCCCTGGGTTCCATGCCTGCTGCCTAACTTCTGATAGCTGCGTTGATGCTCACGGTGCCTGCCAGAAAGGCAGCGAGGGTGTTGGTGACTTGACTGACTGCTTTGACTTCGAGGATAATGATTGTGATGGCTTAACTGATGAAGAAGATGTGGATAATTGCACAGGAGGAACGCTAACTGGCTTCATATTTGACGAGGATGGAAGGCCTATTGGCGGTGCAATTGTGACTGCCAGCCC
The DNA here is from genome assembly GCA_016935175.1 of Candidatus Woesearchaeota archaeon. Classification (GTDB taxonomy): domain Archaea; phylum Nanobdellota; class Nanobdellia; order Woesearchaeales; family SM23-78; genus SM23-78. The sequence continues at coordinate 10,002 of JAFGRK010000004.1, forward strand.
TCCAGTGATGGGAACCCAGTATGAGAAGAGTTCTTCTGGCTCTAATCAATATGATGGGAGTTACATCCTAACTAATCCGGTTGTCGGCACTTATAACTTCATAGCTAGGAAAGCTGGCTATGATGACAACATCACCAAGATCAGTATCACTGCCGGAGACACTATTCAGCAGAACTTTACCTTGAGGAATGGCAGCTGCCATGCTGACTGCACTGATTATTATGGCAACTGCAACCCTGCCTGCGACGGGGCACAATTCGTAATAGGTACGGATGCTAATGGCCTGCCTATAATTGACACCTGTAACTTCGAATCTGTCTGCGCTTACAGGCCCAAGGGCTTTGTGGTGAAGGAAGTCGTATCAACCTATCCTGGCCATGATGAGCCTGGTTGTATGGGTGATGATTGTGTCACGACCATCAGGCAGACTCTTTGCTGCGAAAACGAAGATGTCACCCTTGCTGAATACCCTGTCATCCTCCCTAGGATAACTGGCGAAGTTAAGGACGTGAGGATTGTCTCGCGCATGGTCAAGAGAGGCACTGAGTGGATCAAGGTCAACCTTGCTGTCTGGACTGAAGATGAGGGTGGAAGCTAGGATTAAACCATAACTATTAAAAACCTGTTTCTCTTTTTTGTATCAGTCATGACTAATTACGATGATGAGCTCAAGAGGCTTGAGGAAGAGCTTGCCAATACCAAGTATAATAAGAGGACCCAGAATGCTATTGGCTTGCTCAAGGCCAAGATTGCCAGGCTCAGGGAGAAGCAGGAGTCCAGGAAGAAGTCCGGCAAGAAGGGAGAAGGCTATGCTGTTCGTAGGTCAGGGGATGCCAGCGTCATATTGGTAGGCTTTCCTAGCGTGGGCAAGAGCACCTTGCTCAATGCCTTGACCAATGCTAATTCTGAGACTGCTGATTATGCTTTCACCACGACCACTGTCATCCCTGGCATGCTTGAGTACGGCTTTGCCAAGATACAGATTCTTGATGTTCCTGGGATACTGAAAGGCGCCAGCGACGGCACTGGCAGGGGCAAGGAAGTATTGTCTGTCCTGCGCAGCGCTGACATGGCTCTCATAATCGTCGACATTAACTATCCTGAGCACCTAGGCTCCATATTGCAAGAGGTGAGGAACACTAATATCAGGATTAACCAGCACAAGCCTGATGTTAGGATTAGGAAGACTGTCAGGAATGGCATAAGGGTGGGCAGGACTGTGAGGACAGACAGCTTGTCTGATGAGACCATTGCTTCCATCCTCAAGGAGTTCAGGATTAATAATGCAGAAGTCCTTATCCGTGAGACTATAAACGATGACCAGCTCATTGACTTGGTAGAGGATAACAAGGTGTACATGCCTGCTGTGGTTGTGCTTAGCAAGGCTGACATGGTGCCTAGGCATGATGCTGAGAGGATTAGGAAGGATATAGGCGCGGACTTGCTTGTCAGCGCCCAGGCAGGCGAGGGCATTGATGAGCTGAAGAAGATCATCTTCACCAAGCTAGGATTCATCAGGATTTTCCTTAAGCAGCCAGGCAAGGAGGCTGATATGGCTGAGCCTCTTATCATGAAGGGAGGGGCTACTATCAGGGATGTCTGTGAGAAGCTTCACAAGGATTTTGTGGCCAGGTTCAAGTTCGCAAGGATTTGGGGCAAGAGCTCAAGGTTTCCTGGCCAGAAATTGCTTTCATTGAACCATATGCTTATTGACAAGGATGTGCTGGAGATACATTTAAGGTAAAATTTATAAACTAAAATCAGGTTCTGTCACTCTTATTTAGGGATAAAAATGACTTTGAATAGGAAAGAGACCCATGAGGAGCGGGAAAAAAGGATATATGACCATGAAGCCAGGTTTCTGGCAGCTCAAGTCATAGGAAAAAACCGCCTAACATGGTCAGGCCTGGAGAACAAGATCACAGAAGGCCCTAACATAATCGTTGGCAACCATCCAGGCTACCAGGAAGACATATCAGTCATCATCAGCCTCTACCCTGAAAGGATGCTCAGGTTCACAGCCAACAAGGAGCTGTTTGAAAAGGAAGAGGTGAATGAGCTGATAAAAAGGACTGTAGTGAGCTCATCAAGAAAATACTTCCGCAAGATGCTAGGGAAAAGGCTCTATGAGGCAGCTGATGTGGCAGGGGATGTATTTGCCGAGTTCTTTAATTTCATAAGCGGGCCTATAAGGAACCCTTGGGCAAAATACTTGTCATCAAGGATCAATGCAGTAAGGGCAATACCTGTCAATGTGCTTGGCACTAACAGTACCAACTGGAAAGATGTCGCTGCAAGCTACCTGCAAAAAGGAGAGGCAGTGGTGTTCCTGCAATACAACAAAGACAAGAAGGACAAGGATCTTAAGATAAGGAAGCATGTGCGCAGCAAATACCTGCCAGAAGGCGAAACTGGTGTTGACGAGTTCAAGTACGGAGCATTCAAGCTAGCCCAATACATGAAAGAGCAATACGGCATGGACGTGCCAGTCACTCCTGTGAGCATAAAAGGCACTAAGTTCTTCTCGCTGCCATTCAAGAAGATAAAAGTAACCTTTGGAGAGCCCCTCTTCATCGCTCCTTACATGTCAGAGCCAGACCCAAAAGTGGCGCTAAAAGAGAAGGCAGAAAAGATAGTTGTTGGCATGTACATGAACAGCTAATAAGGCATATGATAGAAAGCATATGGTTAGATGTCAAAGACTGCTTCGACCACAAAAACATCCTTTCCTTTATCTTTGCCACCCTTATCCTTTTCTTTCCTTATGCTCATCTCAGAATAAGTTATTGCCTTGATATCCCCTTTAACTTCGTAGTTCTTGTAATGGTCGCCGAGGGCGATGCATTGCAGTGAAAAGCTCTTATCACCATCCCCATCACCCTCCTCCTTATCTTCTTTTATCCTCATATCCTTGAATTCAGATATCATGAATCCCTCTGTGTCCAGCAAGAACAGTAACTCCTCTATGAAGTCATATAGCAAAGACTCAACCCTCTTGGCGCTTACGCTAATATTCTTCTCAATCCTTTTCTTGATATTGGAAGTAGGCGTGAGAAAGTCAAACCCTCCGATGGCTGCATTGGCAAAAGCCTCCTCAAGAGTCTTGCCGAAAGCCCTGACTTTCAGGTCAGCTGTGTGCTTCAGGTATTTGTATTTCATGTTAGCTTCTCTTTATGCCTCTACCAGCATTCATCAGTATCAGCAGCCCTAGTAAGGTATTATCTGGACCTTTTCCTTCTCCTCTTCCTCGCTGCTATCGTCATCAGGATTCCCATCAGGTATGCTGCTCATTATAGGAGTGTCGCCAAACATCGCGCTCATGCCGCTGGCTGCCTCGCTGCTTGCGCTGAAATCACTCCCCGCGCCCCTGTTGTCAGCCTCTCCTCCAACCATCCTCCTCAAGAACTCAATAGCTTTCTTAATGTCCTCTGGCGAATCATGCTTGGTGTCAATCTTTATCTCCACGCTAATCACCTTTTGATTTTTTTCAGTAAGTTGAAAATGACCGTCGCAGCCGGCTTATGCAACGTTTACGCCAGTAAACTTGCATGGCGCGATGGAGGTTGGTGAGCTTCAATGGCGAACCAACCGAAATAGGGCATTTTCAACTCAAAACATCAACCTCGATCTCGACAGCATCAAAGGTTGGGTACTCAGTCACAACAGCCCTAACCACTCCCTCATGCTTGATTATTCTTGCAAGCCAAGGGCTTGTAATCAATCTTAGCTTATGCTCATCCAGCAGGAGCATGTGTGCTGGCAGCTCCTCTTCCCTGAGCAACTCTTCTCTTATGGAATTAAGCTTATTTAATATTTTCTTTTTTTCAGCTGAAGTCAAGCCATAAAGCTTTTCTCGATAGCCAAACCCAGGCGCAAGCCCAGGAAGATAGACTGCTCCTCTTACAAGCATGCCGTCCTCAGTGATCGTGTCAAAGCTCTTCTTGACCCTTGCAGCCCTCCTTGCAATCCTATTGGCTAGCTGTACCTTGTCCTTTAGTTTGCAGGTGCAGAAGTGAGTCCTAATGCCCAGGCTTGCAGAGTATTTCAGGAGTTTTTTTGCCAGCTCTTCGCTTCCCTTGATGGCATAGGACGTGCTGTCCTTGCACTTCACACCCTCTTTTTTCTTCCACACAGCATTGTCTGCAAGCTCAAGCTCATTCAGGTTAAGGAAATCAACCTTTCCCTTGATAAAATTAATCAGTTTTTTTGTTTCCTTCTCTCTTCCAGGAATCACAGGAATCTCGACGCCAACCTTCCAGCCAAGCTTCTTGTTTTTTGCAATGAGGATTTTGTGCCATTCACCAGAATTCTCAAGCTTGGGATGGAACCTTATCTCGTCAAGACCGGCCTCGCAAAGCAAAGATAATTTCTTCTCATTGACAAGCTCAAGTGGAGTGTATAGGTGGATATGAAAATCTTTGCCAAATTTCTTTTTTAGCAATTTGATGTACTTGATTGTCCTTTCTAACTTTACAAGCGGGTCTCCGCCAGTTATGCCAGCTCCTCTAGCATCGCAAGCCTCAGCCTCTTCAATAATTGCTTTTACCTCACCCTCACCCTCAAGAGGCCTCTCATTGGCATAGATGACGTCCTTATAGAGCTTCTTGTCAGACAAAGGGCAGAAATCACACCTGGAGCTGCAAAGCCCAGTCACAAAGAGCACTAGTTTTTCCCCTTTCACGCACTGCTTGCAGCCATCAATTAGCTCTCCTGCTCTCCAGGAATAATAAGGTGTTTTTTGGATTTTCATTCTCATCATCTAAGGCCCGCCGCCGAGTGAGGCGCAAATAATAAGGCACCTTTTCTTTATGTTAAACGAAATGACTATTTGTTCCTCAAGCGCCGGAAGGGCTTACCTCAAGAAAATTTTTTGGTAAACCAGAAAAATGTTATTTTTCTGGAAATCAAAATCTGTTGAACAGATTTTGATAGTTCATGTAAATCATCTTAGAGGTCTCATCTATGTCAAGCTTCTTTATCTCTGCAATCTTCTTCAAGCCTTCGATTATGAACCTTGGCTCATTCCTCTTGATGTCAATGTGAGGGCTCATGTAAGGCGAGTCAGTCTCTGTCAATAATTGATTCATAGGTGCCATGGCAACGTTCTCTTGCAATTGCTGCAGCCTTGTCACAATGCAGGGTATGCTCATGCTCCATCCCTTGTCAATAATCCGCTTTACTAGGTGCTGGCGGCCCATGAAGCAATGCATAACCACTTGGTTTGGCTTTAGCGAGCTGCTCTCAAGCATCTCAATCACGTCCTGCTCTGCCCTCCTTGAATGGCATATCATTGGCAGCCTTTTCTTCTCTGCCAGCCTGATCAGCTTCTCAAAGCAGGCTTTCATCTCATTCTTGTACTTGTCCCCGTGGGGGTTGTCATCCCCTTTGATATAGTCAAGCCCTACCTCGCCTATTGCCACAATCTTTTCCTGCTTGGAGATGAATTCTACTTCTGCATCAAAAGCCTCTTCCTTGGCTTGGGCTGCCCAGACAGGGTAAAAGCCTAGGGCTGGCTTTATGACATCATATTTTTTTGCAAGCTCCAGCACTTTCCTGTTGCTCTCAGGATTCACGCCATTATTGATTATGGCTTTCACCCCGGAAGACTGGTTCTCGCCTATGACCCTGTCTAGGTCCTTGTCATATTCCTCAAAATCAAGGTGCGCGTGCACGTCAACTATGTACATGATAAAAAGTTAAACAGAATTGTTTATATGGTTTTCCTTTGTTAATGTTAATCCAGCTATTTCCTCTTCTTATCCTTCTTTTCGTCACGAAGCCTCTGGAAGGTCTCAATCACATCAACAAAATACTTGCCATCCTCCAGCTTATAGACGAGCGGCTGCTTCTCATGGAACAGTTTCACCAGGTCAAGCTGGTACTTGCCTGGCTGCAGTATCTCCACGCTCTCAAAATCAAGTATGACTGGCTTGTCGCGGTCAATCTCATTGCCGATTATATCGTAAACATCCTCCTCTATCTGCTCGCGCTCCTCAGGCTTGAGCTTGAGCACTGCCTCTGGCTTTTCCTTCATCTCCCTCAGCTTCTCAGCCTTGATGAAGTAGAACATCTTAGCCCCGCAAGTGCAGCCCTTAAGGATGTTGCTAGAGGCATCCTCGTACATCTTTCCGCATCGAACGCACTGGTGTGGCATGCTTAATAAAAAAGAAGGATGAGTTTATATGTCTTTTTGTTTGAGCCAATACTCAAGAAGCTCGTCAGTAATCTTTTTCTCCCTGGCCTCAGCATGCTCCTGGTACAGCTTTCCGCCAGGCATCCAGTCCCTCTTGCTCTCCCACTCGTATTTCCAGAAGCTTGGGGCTAGGCCCAGCCTTGCCAGCTCCTGCTTTGCCTTTTCCTTGGTCTTGTCATTAGCATACACTACCATGATCGGTTCTTTGTCTGCGAAGAGGTCTTCTGCTGGGTTTTCCTTGTGAGAGTATTTTGCCTTGTAAAGCCTGCCTTGCTCCACCAGCACATTTATTTTTTGGAACATGGCTGACAATTGCTCTTTTGAGCCTGTGACTATCCACTTGCCTTCGCTTAGCTTATCCTCAAGCGTGTTGTTGCAGTTAATTGACCAAGTCCAGACATTGTCTTTCTTTAGCATGCAGATAGGGGAATATATTCTTATATTTTAATATTCCTAGAATATGAACTTAATGAAAGTTACGAAAAGAAATGATTTCCTGCTTACTTCCTTCTCTTCCTGCTCTCCTCTGTGAAGAGCTGTATCTTGTCAGGGTCCTTCTTTATCTCCTTGATGATGCTCGCAGGACCGATGATGGTTAGGCCTCGCCTGCTTCCCATGATGAAGTTGATGAGCACAGTCTTGATCTTCTCCAGGAATGCCTTGTCCTTCTTGTCCAGGTCCAGCTCCTCTATCTCTATGCCCTTGAACTTCTCATCAATCTCCTCCATGGTCTTCCTTATGAGCTCTGACTTCTCAGTGCTTGCAAGCCTGCCCTCAAGCAGGATTATCTTCTCTTCCTGGACCACTCTCAGCAGCTTCTGCACTTTCTTGTCAGAGTTCAGGCTGCCGATCTCAGAGTAAGGGATGAATTGGAGTGTCAGCATTTTGTTTCCTACCTCTCAACCTCTTTTTTTTGCTTGTTTACTTAGCTTATGCGCTTTATTGGCTATCTACTTGTTGGTTATCTTGAAAAGTGACTCGTAAAAGTTGTCCACGTTAGTGCCGTACTTGGCGCTTATGCCTATGACGTCATACTGCGGGAAAGCTGCCTGCACCTTTTTTATGTCTGCCTTTTTCAGGTCTATCTTGTTGGCGACAATCAGCACAGGTATCTTCCTGGCCTCAAGATTGCCTATGATGGTGATATTGACTTGGGAGTAAGGGTCTTTGGTGGCGTCAAGCACAATGACCACTGCGTCCATGTCATCCAGCCACTTGATAGCGTCTATGACTCCCTTGGTGGCTTCCTTGGCCCTGCTCTTAGCCTCTTTCTCTTCCATTCCTGACTTGATGAACTCCTCAAAGTCTATCTTGGTGGCTATTCCAGGAGTATCTACCAGGCTGAAGGTTAGCTCCTTTCCCTTTGACTTGATAGTTACCTGCTCCTTTATCTGTATCTCCCTGGTCTCGTGGGCGATGGGGCTCACGCTGCCCATCTCCTCCCCTAGCCAGTCCATGGTTATCTTGTTGGCAAGGGTGGTCTTTCCGCCGTTAGGAGGCCCATAGAGCCCTAGCTTAACATTCCCTTTCTTGGCAAAGAGCGCCTTTAGGAACTTCCTTAAAAAATTGCCAAATATTCCCATATGTCTCAATCTCTAGAAATGGTTGTATATAAAGATTACTGTTATTGCGCCTTGTTGCAGCCTTTTGCTCAGCCATCAAACTAATGGGGTGCGTTTAAAACACCGCTCGCATTCGCTCGCTCTGTGCCCGGCTCGCATGATAGCTTGTTTTCATGATGCCGAGCCATCCCCGTCGGGGTCGTCCCCCTGGCTCAAGCCTATGCTGTCTTTTAGTATGCTCGCATAATCGGCACTTGTTTTTTAAACGCACCTTCAAACTAATGAAAAGCTTTAAATACGTATTTCTCAACAGGATTTGCATGGAGAAATTTGCGCCCAGAAGATATTTCAAGAACACAATAATATTTTATGTTATTTGCGGCTTGCTTCTTATAGCTGGCATAATTGTCGCATCTGGCTTTATGGATAGGTTTCCAGGGAGTTCCACTGGGAAAATTGAGGTCACTTCTTTCCAGATGGGCCTTATCATGATAGGGTTCTCAAGCTTAATTATCATCATAATGCTCTTTAATAATCTTGCACTCGGCTCATACTACTCTGTAGGTGCTGAGGGCATCACTGCTGCAAAAGGCGGGAGCAAGCAGGTTTTTTCATTCACAGAAATCCTGGATTTAAAGAAAGTAGGCGCTAGCGAGGCAGAGCAGCTGATGGGCTCCTATGACCAGCCTCAACCGTTTTCTAGCCCGAGTGATATCGGTGAAGCCATGAAATCAGCATATGATTCCACTAAGCTCATCAGGTTTTGCACAGTACCGATTGTTTTTAGCGGAAGAGAACCAGCTACACGTGTCGCACAAACAGGGGGTGATTTCATCCTCCTTACAACAACATCAGGTGACAAATACCTGCTGTCTCCCAAGGACGTTGACGGCTTTGTCAGAAAAATAAGCTCTTTCAGGACTTTTAGCCAGCCTGCTGTGCCTGTTAATGGTTTGCCTGCATGAATCATGCCTATAGCTGTTTTGTTCTGCACTCCTATGGCCAGGCCATTCTTATTACTGTGACAGGGTCACTAAGGTCTCAACGTCATCGTGGACTCCCATCAGCTTCCCTCCTCCTCTTGAGAAAACCCTTAGGGCTTTGCGAAAGACCAAGAAGCCTCCTCCTATAGCTCCTGTAGGTAGCATGGTGAAGGCGCAGGATGCTAGGCTTACAGCCACGAACAGCCATGAGATGGCTTTCTTGTGCTCCTCATCGAACTGGTGCACTTTCTTCACCACTTGCTTGACTAACTTTCCTCCTTTTCTCAGGGTATGCACCATCGGCCTTAGCTCAAGGTATATTTCCTCGAACATGTGCTTGCAGGAGCGGTACAGCGTAAGGTATTCGATGAAGTAGCCTATGCCATCTTCTCTTATAAACTTAGACAAGGCTTCCCCTTGCTTCCTTATATTACCTATTATCTCCCCCTCTATCTTATCCTTGATTATCTTGAACATCTTGTTTATTGAGTCAACCTGGTTCACAAATTGGCCTTGCTCCTCATTTGAGAGCTGCCTGAAAAGGGCATTTATCCTGGGCAGGTGCCTGGGATGATTGATTACATCTAGCAGGACCTGCATAGAATATAGCAAGGACGCCCTGTCGCTAACTGTGTCGCTATAAAGACTCCTTCCGTAGTTGTAGAACAAGACTGACAGCTGGTGGCTGTCCTTATGGTATCCCTCATCTTGCAGAAGCCAGACGACTTGGTTGATGATTCTTTTCTGGTTCTTCTCTATTTCTTTTATCTTGCGGTCCCTGTACTTGGCTACGGTCCTGAACCTTGAGTTCAGGGTGCGAATCCTTTCCTGAAGGTCAAAAAGCTCGCTATGGAAGCTATCCATGCACTCTTCTGAGAATCAGTAATATATAAAATTTTGCTAATGCTCTTGCTTGGGGCTGCTGCTTATGTGGTTGCTAATGCTTTCCTTTCTTTTCTTCGTAGTCCTTTATGGCTGCATGCAATGCCTCCAGGCCCAGGACTGAGCAGTGTATCTTGATGGGTGGCATCTCGCCGAACTGCTTGATTATCTCCTGCTTGGTCAGCTTCTTGGCATCGGCAATAGTCTTGCCTTTTACCAGCTTGGTCATCACAGAAGTGGTCGCTATGGCTGCCACGCAGCCAAAGGTCTTGGCCCTGATGTCAGCTATCCTTCCTCCTTTTACTTTCAGGAATATCTCCATGACGTCTCCGCAGGTCGGGTTGCCTACCATGCCGTGGCCGTCAGGATTCTTGAGTTCTCCCATGTTGCTGGGGCTCTTGAATTCCTTTATCACCTTCTTGTTGTAGTTTAGGTACGCCATTGCTTTCATCTCTGCCCGGCACTAATATTATATGAAATCATTTTCATATGATTTAGAATTCATAACTATTTATAAATTTTATGGTTGTGATATGGTAATCACTCCATCCTGCTTGATGATAAGGTTCCTGCCCTTGTCAAGGTCTCCCTCGACATCAGTGTCTAGGAAGATGATGTAATCAACATCATTGCTCCTGATTACCACCTCGGTCTTGTCATAGAGCGCAATGCCATAATCATAACCGCTTATTACATCAGGAAGGTAGAACTCCCTTGCATAATCGCCAGAAGAGGCATAGGCAAGCCTCACCTCGACGTTGACAAGGCTTCCAAGCTGCTCCATGGCAGAGTACAGCTGGTTCTGGTAGGCATCGCTAATCCTAATCTGCATAGCCACCACCATGCCCATGATGACAAAAAGCATTATGCCTGTTATTATGACAAACTCAACGCTTCCCTGGCCCCTGCTATTATTTAGGATGCTCATCTTGTCTCATTAAGGAAGACTTGGTTTCCTATGGAAGTTATCTTGATCATGGTCAGGCCTGTATGCATGGTTTCAGGCAAGGCAGGGTCGCTGAGATAGTTCTTGTTGCCATCAGCATAAGGCGTGGTCATATAGATGTCAGAGAAGAAGACAGCTTCAGAGATGCCTGTCTGGGTGTTATACCCAATCACCAGCTCAGAATTGTCCAGTATGTAAATCCAGGCTACCTTGTCAGGCAGCTCCACCTTCACAGTCTCCCAGGAATTAGAGCCTATATAATAGACCTTCTCCACTGTGTCAATGACCTGGTTACCTATCATGTGGATGTGAGACCTCACCAAATCATCCCCTGACTGCAAGGAGTAATTATAGAATATTATTGTGCCAGGGACTATCAGGAACATGGCTACGCCCATTATCATCAAGTACTCAAAAGCAGCCTGTCCACTCCTCATGCAATAACCTCTTTTTGCTATTTTTTGCTATGAATACTAATTTGTTATTTTATCCTATATATATTTTGCTAAATTTGCTTACGTATTTTTTGTACGGTGAAAAGCCGTCTTGGCCGCTTGCTCAGCAGATTTTTGCTATTTCATACTTATCAAAGAAAATCTGTCCCTTGCTTTTGGGCTGTACGCCCTTAACCCGCCTCGCTCGCATATTGGCCTAGACGACGGCTTTTCTGCTTAAGACTGCTCTTCCATTCTCACCAAAACATTTATTAATACTCAATTATCCCAAGCGCCTAATGGGTTTGTCAAGAAGGGAGAGAAGGGAGCAGAGAAGAAAGCTCCTGAAGGAGAAAAGGATAGGACAGCTAAGGGCCTTTGAGCAGCACGACAACGCATATGAGTCAAGGAAGCAGCACAAAGGGTTTCTAAAAATATATGACAGGCACTACAAGAAGTTTCTTATCATAACAATCACCTTGCTGGTGTTGGCGCTGGCTAGCATAGGCTACAAGTGGGCAACTACAGGCGACTTCATGAACAGGGGTGTAAGCCTCAAGGGAGGCATAGTGATGACTTTTCCGGTTGAGCAGCCTGTGAGCATTGACGAGATAAAAATCCTGCTCAAAACCAGGTTTCCAGGGGATGACCTGGAAGTCAGGAGCATAGAGGAGTTCGGCGTGCAGAAGGCTGTGATGGTGAGCACAGACAACATCCAATCTGAGAAAGAAGTTATTGCGGCGCTGGAAGAAAAGATTCCTGGTGCAAAGGAAAATGCCTCAACTGAGACCACTGGCGAAAGCCTTGGAGGCGGATTCTTCAAGCAGACCATGATAGCCATCCTAATATCATTCATCTTCATGGCAGTAGTAGTGTTGTTCTCGTTCAGGACTTTTATCCCAAGCATGGCAGTCGTGCTCTGCGCATTCGCAAACATTGTGGAAGCCTTGGCAGTAGTCAACCTGCTAGAGCTCAAGATAAGCACTGCAGGCATAGCATCATTCCTAATGCTCATAGGATACAGCGTGGATACAGACATACTGCTCACCTCACGAGTGCTCAAGTCCAAGGAAGGAAGCGTGTTTGACAGGATACTGAGCGCAGCCAAGACAGGAATACTCATGACTATCACTGCCATAATCGCAGTCACCATAGCGCTCATATTCACCAGCTCAGAGACCATAAAGGAGATCATGATAATAATGCTGATAGGGCTATCCTTTGACCTCATCAATACCTGGCTGCAGAACGCAGCCATCCTAAGATCTTATGCTGAAGGAAGAAAGGCCAAGCCAGCCCCTGCAATCACAGATGATGAGATGATAGAGGAGCTGGACGAGGAGATAGGGCAGCAAGAGGCTGAGGAAAAAGAGCAGGAGCTAGAGGAGTTAAAGCAAGATTCAGTGCAAGCAGGCGAGGGCTCGGAAAAATGAGCAAGTTCAAGAAGATAATAACCAATGTAAGGGTAATAATCGTCCTGGTATTCATAGTATTCTCGATAATAGCACTGCACCCTAACCCGTGGGCAAAAGGCTTGGCCATAAGGAGCGTAGCCAAGGACAGCGCAGCCAGCCTTGCAGGCATACAAAGCCCATCAGCAGGCATCCCGCCAATGAGCAGGGAAAGGGTGCTGCTGATCAACAACATCCCAGTGAACACCCTTGAGGATTACTATGCCTTTGCCAACAGCCTTGATATTAATAGGACTTTCACCATCAAGACCAACAAGAACATTTACAGGCTCACATCCCAGCCAGAGTACAAGATAACAGTCCTTAATGAGACAGAAATCCAGGAAGTCACAGAGGAAGTTTTCAATGAGACACTGAACCAGACCGTCAATGTGACCAGGGAGATAGAAGTGCCCAGGATTGAGAGGGAAATAATAGGGGTGGCAGACATAGGCCTGGGATTGTACCCAGCCCCAACCACTAACCTAAGGAAAGGCCTGGACCTGAGCGGTGGAAGCAGGGTGGTGCTCAAGCCTGAAGGGAAGATAAGCCAGCAAGACATGGACTTCACCCTTGACAACATCAAGACCAGGCTCAATGTCTTTGGATTGACAGACATCATAGTAAGGCAGTCAGCAGACCTGGAAGGGAATGACTTCATAATCGTGGAGATAGCAGGAGCCACCAAGGAAGAAGTGCGCTCATTGCTAGCAAGCCAAGGCAAGTTCGAGTCCAAGATAGGGAACGAGACAGTATTCAGGGGAGGGCAGGACATTACCTATGTCTGCAGGAGCTCAGAATGCTCAGGGATAGATCCCCAGGCAGGATGCGGCCAGATCACAGGAGGGGACTGGACTTGCAGGTTCAGGTTCAGCATCGCAGTAAGTCCAGAAGCAGCCCAGAAGCAGGCAGAGCTGACCAAGGATTTGGAAGTGGTGGTTGAAGGGGATAGCAGTTACTTATCGCAATCACTAGAGCTGTACCTTGATGACGAGCTCGTAGACACCTTAAGGATAGGCGCAGAGCTCAAAGGCAACCCAGTAACAGACATAAGCATATCAGGAAGCGGCATAGGCACCAGCCAGGAAGAAGCCATATCAGACTCGCTGAAGAACATGAAAAGGCTACAGACCATCCTGATAACCGGAAGCCTGCCAGTGAAGCTGGAAGTGGTGAAGATAGACGCCATAAGCCCAGTATTAGGGGAAGAGTTCATGAGGAACGCCATGATGATAGGGCTCATAGCCACTGTATGCGTAGTGCTGGCAGTGTTCCTAAGGTACAAGAGGCTGAGCATAAGCCTGCCCATGATAGCAGTCATGCTCTCAGAAATCTTTATCCTGCTAGGTCTTGCAGCGCTGATAGGATGGAACCTGGACGTGGCAGCCATAGCAGGCATCATCATCTCAATAGGTACAGGAGTGAACGACCAGATAGTCATAGCAGATGAGACCCTTAGAGGCGGATGGAAAGAGAAATCTGCCACCAGCGTTAAGGACAAGATAAGGAGAGCGTTCTTCATAATATTCACAGCCTACCTCACCATAGTAGTAGCCATGCTGCCGCTCTGGTTCGCAGGAGCAGGCCTGCTCAAAGGGTTTGCGCTCACAACCATACTCGGAGTCACCATCGGAGTGCTCATAACCAGGCCAGCCTACGGCAAGGTCGTTGAGATACTAGCAGGGGAATGATAATCATTAGTTAATGGGTGTGTTCAAAAAGTCGCCGCAACCTGCAACACCATCAAAAATTTTTTAAAATTTTTGTGGTGCGGTTGCAATGACAGGGGTGGCCCCCGACGGGGTGTCATTGGCGGCTTTTCCAAATGTTTTGAAAAAATTCCATTATTAGCAATATCTTTTTAAAACAACATTATTTTCAGCTATACAATTGGGCCTGTGGTCTAGCGGCTTAACCTTTTTGAAAGGAAAGGTTCCGCAAATGATATCGCCTCGACACGGCGGAGGTCACCGGTTCGAATCCGGTCAGGCCCATTTTTTTTCTTCATGAGCTATTTTTTTCATCAAGTTTACCTGCAAAAATAATAAAGTATATAAAGAAGCAAAGCGAAAAGCATTCTAGATAAAAAAAGAGGGTGGAATAAGATAAAATGTTCTTAGAGCTGCTCAAGGGAGTGCTATCGCTGGCAAACGCTTTCATAGCAGTATTCATAGTCATATACGCCCTTTTGTTCTTGAAACAGACTCGTAGCCACAAGGAAAGAAGGCCCTGGGATTACCTGGTGGTTGCTAGCACAATATATCTTGCTTATACAATCATGCTGCTGGTGCTAGCCATCTACGATGTAAAGACATTCATAGGCCTTAATCTTGAGGACGTAAGCATATTCTTCCAGTTCATCTACTCAGGCCTTATCCTGCTGGCCTTCATAAGCCAGACAGACCTCATATTCAAGAATGAGATAATCATAATCACAAGGAAGCTAGAGCCAAAAGACAAGGACAGGGTTGAGGAGGAGATAGAGAAAGAGATTGGAGAGGCCCTTAACAAGCCCAAAGAGCCTGCTGTGAAGCCAAAAGATGAGCATCCAGAGCCCAAAGCTGAAGCAATGGGAAAAAAGCCTACACTAGGGGACGCCATTGATGAGCTAAGAGGAGAAGATCCCGGGTCAAAAGAAGCAAAGAAAAAGCCAGCCAGGAAAGCCAAGCCCAAGAAAAGCAAACTTTAAAAACCCAGATAAAGCACACTATTTCTAGACATTTCATAAAGGTTCGCGCCGATGGTTTAGTGGTTAGAATACGGCCTTGCCACGTGGCAGAAGAAAAGTCTGCTATGCAAAGAGGCTGTGACCCGAGTTCAAATCTCGGTCGGCGCATCGGACGCAGTGAGATGCGACGAACGGCTCAGAAACTGCAGTTTCTGTTGTCGGTCGGCGCATAGTTAATTCTAGCTTATTATGCTCTTAAGACAAGTCCACTTCCATCTCATTGCCTGTTACATCTATTTCTTCCTTTACCAGCGAGTTGACAATGCTATGGACATCTGCGTCTTCCTTGGCCATTATCATAAGCACGTACTTGCCATCTGCTTTCATTATTTTGACCATTCCTTTATCATCTCCTAATGAGCCCATGCATCCTTCTTTTGTCAGGGAAAGCATCTCCCTGATATAGTTGTTGGTGCAGCCGTTACCTAGCAGTATGAGATTTGTCGGGCCTGGCAGGTCAGCCATTGATGCATCAGCTGCTATCATGCTGTAGTCCATGTTGTAAGGGTTGCCGTAGTAGGCCAGTAGGTTGATGGTGGCTGCTACTAGAGGCGCACCTGCTTCTTCCCCGAAGATGATTTGAGTCTTTTTCCCTCTGAAGGTTTCTAGGAAATCATCTATGTCCTCAGCTTCCTCTATCTCGACGTCCAAGGTTTGATCATCGCTTTGGCTTTCAGCCTCATCTGAGCCAGGCTCTTCCGTGGTTGCATCTTCAGGAGTGTTTTCCTGGGCTGAGGCATCAGCGCCTGGGGTGCTGGGTTGTGCTGCTGCTTTTTCATCCTCATCGCAAATCCCATTGCTGTCCTGGTCAAGGCAGCAGCTCTTTTCGAACTCAATATACGGCTCATTGCAGGTTATTGCTTTCTGGCAGCTTGCCAAGAGCAATACCATGGCCAAGGCCAAACTGAATAATAGTGCTTTTCTCATTTTAACTCCCTCCCTACTAGTAATGGATTTAAGCTTATTGATGGCTTATGGCTACCTATTCAATCAAGCATATAAATATTTTGTTGTTTAAAAAGATGAGTTCAAAATTTTTTGTACTGCGCTTACAGCTTGCCATTTTCAATAAATTTATAAACGATTATCCTCATGATGTTGTCTGGGAAAAAGCAAGGTGAGGCAAGGTATAATATGTCTAATCCGTTTGTGCAGTTCGCGCTGATAATACTGGTGGTTTTAGGGGTTTCAGTAATAACCCGGCTGTTGAAGCAGCCTTTGATAATCGGCTATATCTTTTCCGGCATCTTTGCAGGGCCCTTGTTCCTTAACTTGCTCAGCGAGTCAAGCCCTATCAATGTTTTTTCTGAGATGGGCATAGCCTTCCTGCTCTTCATAGTAGGCCTGCACCTGTCTCCCAAAGTGATAAAGGAGGTCGGGAAGATATCATTAGTAACAGGCCTAGGTCAGATAATATTCACTTCAATAGTAGGGTACGCCATAGGCCTGATGCTCGGCTTCTCCCTGGTAACCTCATTGTACATTGCTATCGCGCTCACCTTCTCTTCCACTATCATAATCATGAAGCTGCTCTCAGACAAGGATGCCTTGGAGAAGCTTTATGGGAAGATATCAATAGGGTTCTTGTTGGTGCAGGACTTGGTGGCCATCCTTATCTTGATAATCATATCGTCGCTTGCCAGCGGCTCAGGAGCAGGAGGAGTGCTTATATTCACCTTGCTGAAAGGAGCCATGGTTGCAGCCATATTGATACCCTTAAGCTATTACTTGCTGCCCAGGCTTAGCGACTTCTTTGCCAAGTCACAGGAGTTCCTTTTCCTCTTTGCAATCTCATGGGGATTCGGGCTCTCATTATTATTCTTGTTTCTTGGGTTCTCAATAGAAGTAGGCGCCTTGTTCGCAGGGGTGATGCTCTCAATCTCTCCCTATAGCTATGAGATCAGCTCAAAGCTCAAGCCCTTGAGGGATTTCTTCATCATATCATTCTTCATAGTGCTGGGCAGCCAGATGGGCTTTGGTAACATAAGCCACTTGATAGTTCCAGCAATAATATTCTCATTGTTCGTCCTGATAGGCAACCCGCTGATAGTGATAATCCTGATGGGAAGGCTTGGCTACAGCAAAAAGACAGGCTTCATGGCAGGGCTCACAGTAGCCCAGATATCAGAGTTCTCCCTAATCCTGATAGCATTAGGGGTGAAGTCAGGAAGCCTGAGCAATGAGATACTATCATTCGTCACAATAATAGGGCTTATAACCATTGCAGGCTCAACCTACATGATAATATATTCTGACTTCATCTTCAGCAAGGTGTCAAGGCTCCTTAGCTGCTTTGAGAAGAAATGCGTCAAGGAAAAAGAGCTTCCTGAAATGAGATATGATTATGTGCTCTTAGGATATAACAGGATAGGCTTCTCAATCATAAGGGCTTTCTCAAAAATAACCAAGAGCTTCCTGGTAGTGGACTTCAACCCCTCTGTGGTCAAGGAATTGCAAAGGGAAGGCTTGCCTGCAATCTATGGCGACGCAGAGGACTCAGAATTATTAGAGCACCTGGAGATAAGGAAGTCATCAGTTGTAGTCTCAACAGTGCCTGAGAAGGAGACTAACATCCTGGTGCTTGATGTGATAAGCAAGGCCAAGAAAAAGCCAGTGGTGATACTCACAGCAAGGCAGATAAACGATGCGTTTGAGCTCTACGATAGAGGAGCTGACTATGTCATACTGCCCCACTTCCTCGGAGGGGAATACACCTCGAAAATAATCCTTGAGGCAAAGGATAACAAGAGAGCCTACCTAAAGGAGAAGAAGAAGGAGCTCAAGTTGCTGCAAGAAAGGCAGAGAAGGGGCCATGACCATCCTAGGGTGGATAAGAACAAGATCTAGGATTTTCACAACTATGCCTCCATAAAATTTATAACTAAAGCTCAAATTACTCTTTCTCATGGCGAAATACAAGTGCACTGTGTGCGACTATGTCTATGATGAGGACAAGGGTGACCCTGAGCACGGGGTGAAGCCAGGCACTAAGTTTTCTGGCTTGCCAGGCGAATGGACCTGCCCAGTATGCGGTGTTCCTAAGAGCATGTTTGAGAAAATAGAGTGAAGATAGATTGGGAATACAGTGAAAATAAAGTGAAAGTAGATTAAGAGGTGGTTCAAGTGATGCCTATCGGGCTGTTGATGATTGAGCACAGGTTGATAGAGAGAATGGTAGGCCTTCTTGAGAAGGAGCTTAACAATGCTGAGTCTGGCAAGAAGGTGGATTCAGAGCTCATCTACAGTGCAGTTGACTTCTTCAGGACTTATGCTGACAGGACCCATCATGGAAAAGAAGAGGATGTCCTCTTCAGGGAGCTGGAAAAAAAGCCCTTGTCTGCAGAGCATAAGAAGATAATGGGTGATTTAGTGGCAGAGCACGCCATTGCAAGGAAAAACGTCAAGAGCCTCTTCGAGGCAAACCAGAAGTACGCTGGCGGTGACAGCAAGGCTTTGCTTGAGATTGCAGGTTACCTTAAAACGCTTACATCCTTGTACCCTGAGCACATACAGAAGGAGGACAAGCATTTCTTCATCCCAATCATGGATTATTTCAGTAAGGAGGAACAGGACTCGATGCTAAAGGAATTCTTTGAGTTTGACAAGAACATGATCCATGAGAAGTACAGGAAGGTTGTAGAGCAGTATGAGTGAGCATCATAGTCGAGTGGCGTCATAGCTCGAACTCATCAATGGAATATAAGAAATACAAAATAACTTTTTACTTGATTTTCGCTTTAACTTGATGATTACTTTATATATTCCCTTACCAGCTCTTGCCTTTCCTTCAGGTGCTTCTCTCTTAGCTGGCTCATCTCTTCCTGCATCTTCTTGAAGGCCTCTTCATCCAGATTGAGCCTTAGCCTACGCATATTATCGTATCGCATCTTCATCGGCCTTTGCATTCTTCCCTGTATTCGCCCTTGTATCTGACCTTGAATTCTCTCCCGCATCATCCCATACTGACCGGGTCGCATAGGCCTAAAATCTCTTCCCATCCTTAGCCCTAACTCTCTCATAACTTCTTCGTACTGCCTTAGGCCTTGCCTTAGCTCCTCTCTTATCCTGGACAAGTCTTCTCTTTGGTAGTTCTTAAGGGCTTCCTGTATTTTGGCTTCAATCCCTGGGAACTCTTTCTCGAAGTTCTTCTGGAGCTCCTGCAGCTTTGGCCTGTACTTTTCCATCAGTTTCTGGATGTCCAGCCTTAATTCCTGCCTTAGCTCCTGGCGCTCCTGCCTTAGCTTAAGTGACTGCTCTTGCTTAGCCTTTGACTCTTCCTTGTTCTGCTGCGCATACATGCTGTGCGTGCCCATGCCCAGGATGCCTACCAAGCCTAGTGCTATCCCTGTCTTGGCCATAACAGGGTGCCTCTCGTAGAATGTTAGCTTTTGCTCTCCCATTTTCCCACCTCTTATGAGCTCTAGCATGATGATAATGCGCTTGTTTTTTTAAATTTGAGTACCCTCTTGCCAGGGGTTATATCCTGCATGCTCATAACTTAATACGGAATTTGATAATATAACAACAAAAAAGTTTTTAAAGTGGTTATAACCACAAAGGACGATAAGCTAAAATCCGTGGGCCCATAGCTTAGCCTGGCTGGAGCACCGGTCTTATATGGCAGTGCTTCAAACACTGTAGTAGGACAGCCGGGGGTCCGGGGTTCAAATGAGACTTTTGCGATTGCAAATTTCTTGAAAATCCCTGTGGGCCCACTCAAATTTTTTCCAAATTATTTTACGAAGTGATGCCCCGGTGGTGTGTTGAACTTGTTCAACGCTCAGCG
>JAFGRK010000014.1 GCA_016935175.1 Candidatus Woesearchaeota archaeon
ATATTTATATATTCTCTAGTAAATACTTTGAGAGTGGAAAAGAAAGTAATTTTGATATTTATAATATTGTTTAGTTTCATGTTAATTGGATGTCAAAATGAATTAGTTTGTAATCGACCATATATGGTTAAAGGGATTGAATGTTGTTTAGATCAAAATAGCAACGCCATTTGTGATGTAGATGAAGTAAATATTAATCTAAATGCCAGAGATATAATTGAGTTAACAGGAGATAGTATTTATTTAGTTGAAACTAGATGTGATTATTTGTGGACTACTCCTATTTATGATATTATCCTCCCTAGTTCTCCATCTCTAGAATTTACAGTTGATTTAGTAGAAACTGATAAGGTAATAAAAGAAGATGACATCTCTTATTTTAATGGAGCAGGATTCATTTTAAACAATAAATTGTATTCAAGTAATCATTTGACTACTTGTGACGATGAATATTATGAAGATTACGTTAAATATGCTTTAGAAGACTTAACTAATGCTTATGAATTAGGATATTATCTACATTATGAAGATCTCATGGATTTTGTTGAAGAGGATACTTTTAACGATCAAGTTAATAGGATTTATAATTATTATTATGATTACTGGGAGATTACAAGAGAGGATGTCGAGGACTATTTGACGAATATTTATGCCTATTATCTTTCGGATTCTGTTAACGTTAAAACAGCAGATTCAGAAGTTTTAGCATATCATAAAGAAGATGGATATGTTAATCCCATTGAGGTTTCATTTAAATCTAGAGGCGAAGATTTCCCTGGAAGAGATTATTTAATCATGGAGATTAATAATCCGAAAAATAGTTTAGAGAGTTCGAGTGACATATCTATTGGTGAGGACATCTTCATTATAGGTTATCCATCAGTAAAAATAATAGATGAAGAAGAGGGGCTGGAATGGGATGAGGATTATAATCCTGTTGATGATCATGAAGATATGAGTATTACCAAAGGGATTATCAGTTCAAAAACAACTACTGAAGATGGGGTCTTATATTATGTTTTAGATATAACTGCAGATTTCGGAACTAGTGGAGGGCCTGTGTTAAATTCTAAAGGTGAAGTTTTAGGGATTATGACTGCCGGTTCTTTAGATGGAATACAAATTAATTATATGCTTCCATTAAGTGAGATAGAATGAGTGGAAATACTAAAAATGCAGTTATTAAAACCATCTGAAGCAAAATTCATAGGGAAAATTTTCTTATTCTTTTTTGGTTTATCTAATATGATTCCTAACAGATATAGCATTTATGATAAAATAATTTCATTAATAGAACCATCAATTACTCCGGAAAATATTTTTTATCAAAGTTTATCATTGTTGATATTAATATTCCATTTATTGAGATTGGTAATATTCGCATTAACTTTTTGGGAATTTGTTGATACAATAAAATATGGAATTCATTATAATGTTTTTAGATTGCGAGATTTGTTATCAAAGTAATAATCTTCCCATATAACTCCTAATCATAAGAAAAAATTTGGATCCTACAGAAGACATCACCGTTAAGAAGTATCAGTTCATTTTTATCATCGTTAAAAGTAACTCAAAAACCGGATTCATCTCACTTCACTTGGAACTCTCCTTTTAGCACGTCCCTGTAGATGGAGTTGCCCTGGACTAGTTCCTGTGCATAGAAGAAGGCGTTGCCGAGGGCGTGCTGGCCGGGCTCCTTGGTTTCTTTAATCCTGTAGGATTCCTCTGCATCCATTAATGCCTTTGCCTTTATAATGCTTGGATATGCCTTTATGCCTAGCTTTTCTGAAACCCATGTATATGCTGACTTAAGCTCAGCTAGGTCTTGCAGGTTGATATGGCAATGAATGAATGCAGGGTTCTCTTTTAGCATGGCATACTTTAAGGCTAGTTGCCTTGTCGTGCCTCGAGCATGCCCTTCAATAAAGGCTTTTTGCTTGGGTTCCATTAGGTTAATGCCTTTCACACCTTGCACATGGTGCGTGTATTCATGGGCTAGCTTTATTATGGAAGGCACTTGCCTTGTGCTGGTGATGATTATTTGTCTGTAAAGGCAGTCATAGCTTGCCTCATTGAGGGTTCTTACTCTATGCTCCTGCAAAGTATCTTTCAGTCCTGCAGAGCCAAGGGCGATAGTGCCTAGCGACACCATTCCTTTCAAAATGGCTTCTCCAGAAATTCCTGTGCCCAGCATGTATTCTAAAGTGTTGCTTCCTAGAAAGCTTCCTATACATGCTAAAATGCCTGAGTGCAAATACCCGTATGCTAACCCTTTATTTTCCTTTATGGTGCCTAGAAATCCCTGTTGGTAAACCTCAGGCTGCCTTATCCATTTTACTTCTAAGAACGCGTCCACTTCCTTTTTTATCCCTGGAAATTCTTGCTTAGCTTCATCCAAGCCTAGCTTTGGGCCATAATCCAGTCGCTTGCCAAAAATCCTCCTTAAGTCTTCCAGCCTTTGTGAGTCTATGGCTATTATGTGCTCTAGCCTTTGCACCTGCTCCTTGTGCATAAGCGTGCTTATGATATCCTTTTCTGCAATAACTGTGGGTTTTGGCTCGTCCATTCATGGCTTGACGCAGCGATTATTTATAAACTTTTCGTATTTTAATCACTAAAGAGTGGTTATTTTATTGGGGCTTCAGAGAGCACTCTCGTCGAGAAACCCAAAACCCAAACATTTAAAAACCCTGGAAAACTACCTAAAAACAAGCCCGGCACAGAGTTGCTCATGCGAGCCTGAGCGCAAAGCTCTTGGCAATGAGCATTGTGAGTTAGTGTTGGGCTACAACGCTTATATTATATTCAATATATAGGTTAAGCAAAGGACAACGAAAGGCAAGAAAGGACAGGCACACAAGCTGTTCATTAATACTCACTTTATTTCCACAAAATATTTGTAGGATAAGAAGAAAGGATTTATTTAGGAAAGCAAAGAGGGATTGGGGAAATAACAGAAAAGCGTGCTTGTTCTTAAGAAAAATTAGGTTAAAAAGAAAAAGGAAGAAAAGAAAGGGCAAACATATTTGCTTGTTACACCATGTTCACAGATATCAATACCGAACATTCATTGTATTTAAGGTTGGTACTAGCAGATAGGATAAGCTCTTTCTAAAGCCAGTAAAAAAAAGCCCCGCCGGCACTTGAGGCGCACTAAGTTAACGTTTTGTTTTTGTGCTCGCTCACGATGTTCGCGAGGTTTATAATTAAATTTAATGAAAGGTGATTAAAAATGGCAACGACAAAAATCTTCGGATTTTTGGGTTGCCAAAATTACCTAATAGAGATAAAATAGATAGGTGATTAATTTTGGCAAAGATAGCACAAGTGTCAGCGAAGTACATAGTACACGCAGAGATCCAGATTGACGGAGTAGTAGACAGGCCAGACGTCATCGGAGCAATATTTGGCCAGACAGAAGGGCTCCTGGGAGCAGACCTTGAGCTAAGGGAGCTGCAAAGGAGCGGAAGGATAGGAAGGATAGAGGTCAACATCGAGACCAGGGGAGGCAAGTCCTCAGGAGTCATCATCATCCCAAGCTCACTGGACAAGGCAGAGACAGTTATAGTCGCAGCAAGCCTTGAGATAATCCAGAGGATAGGCCCTTGCAACGCCAAGATAAAAGTAGTCAAGATAGAGGACGTAAGGGTTTCTAAGCGGCAGTTCGTGGTTGACAGGGCAAAAGAGCTATTGAAGACCCTCATGGAGTCTGTGATGCCAGACAGCCAGGAATTAGCAGATGAAGTGTCCTACGCAGTAAGAGTGATGGAAGCTCAGGAATACGGCAAGGATAGGCTACCAGCAGGCCCAGCAGTTGATGAGAGCGACGAGGTCATAATAGTGGAAGGAAGGGCAGATGTGCTCAACCTGCTCAAGCACGGCTTCAAGAACGTGATAGCCATGAACGGCACCAATGTCCCAGAGACCATAATCGAGCTGACCAAGAAGAAGACAGTGACTGCATTTGTTGACGGTGACAGGGGAGGAGACCTGATAATCAAGGAGCTAGGCGAAGTCGCAGAGCTGGACTTTGTGACCAAGGCGCCAGACGGCAAGGAAGTCGAGGAATTGACCAAGAAAGAGATACACAAAGCCTTGAGGAACAGGGTAGCCTTTGAACAAGCCAAGACAGAGATACAGTCTGGAGCAGACAGGGATGACAGGAGAGATGACCGAAGGCAGCAGCAAGGCAGGGACCACAGGGATTACAGGGACAACCGAGGAGACAGGAGACCCCAGCAGCAAAGGCCCATGCAGCAGCAACAGCCTCCGCCAACAGGAGGCAAGCCCAAAGAAGCAACTCCAAAAGAGAAGGAAGCCTTTGGGGCCATGCTTGAAGACCTGATAGGCACAAGAGGAGCCTATATATTGGATGAGAAGCTTAACATCCTGGGCAAAGTGCCTTTCTCAGAAGTGCAAGGCACCATCAAGAGCTTGCGCTCAGGCATATACGCTGTGGTGTTTGACGGCATCATAGATAAGGATATCCTCATGACAGCAGAAAGGGCATATGTAAGCTTCCTAGTGGCCATGGACACCAAGCTCAAGAGCACAGGCAGGGTAGCGATACTCACCAGCGATGACCTTTAAGTAAAGCAGTAAGGCCCGCCGCCGAATGAGGCGCAAATTATTTTCAAATTTTTTACAAATTTTTTCATTTATTCTTTTTGATTATCAACTTCTATTAGCGAAACGTAAATATTATTTGTCCCCTCAATCGCCGCAAGGGCCAAACTTTTCCACTACCTTTTTATATCCATTTCAATTCTGATGATGCATGCCCCGTGAATCACGAGAGGAATGGAAGACTTACAAGAACGTGTTTGACCAGGCAGCGCTCTTGAACCTTGAGAAGCTTAGGAGCGAAGGGCACTTTGATGAGCTAGTAAGCCCAATAGCCCTTGGAAAAGAAGCTAACATCTTCACTGCAAGAAAAGGCGAAGACCTACTCATTGTCAAGATTTACCGCCTTGAGAACTGCAACTTCAACCAGATGTACCGCTATATCTCCCCTGACCCTAGGTTTGCAGGCTTGAAGAAGCGCAGGCGGCTGATAATATTTGCCTGGGTGCAGAGAGAGTACAGGAACCTGCTAAAAGCAAGGGAAGCCATACGCGTGCCTATGCCTATTGCAATCAAAGATAATGTTTTAGTCATGGAATTCATAGGCAGAAAAGATAGGCCTGCCCTTAAGCTAAAAGATGACCACCCGAGCAACCCAAAGGAATTCTTTGGCAAGACCGTCAAATGCATCAAGTCGCTCTACAACGCCGGGCTTATCCATGCAGACTTATCAGAGTTCAACATCCTTAACTTTGAGGAAGAGCCAGTGTTCATAGACCTGAGCCAGACCACCATGGCTGCTCACCCTCAAGCGCATGAATTCCTGGAGAGGGACGTGCATAATGTTGTGAAGTTCTTCAAGAAGCTAGGGGTCAAGGCTGATGAGAAGGAAGTGCTTGAAAGCGTTATAAAGAATAAATAGCTTTTCAATCTAGCATACAAACATTTATAAAAAAAATCTGTCTCCGCTCGTTTATGCCTAGGAAAAAGAAGCAGGAGGAGATGATTGAGCCAGGTGATGAGCCTGAGGCAGAGTATAATGACAATTACTCAGCTATAGGCTCTGGAGGCTCTGACTATTCTTACACCATCAGGATACCGAGGGATAGGATTGCTGCGCTCATAGGAGTTAAGGGCAAGGACAAGAAAGAGCTTGAGGAATGCTCCAAGGCAAAGATTAATGTTGACTCGCAGGAAGGTGACGTCACTATTTCTGGAAGGGATGCTGTAAGCCTTTACACCCTCAGGGAAGTCATACTTGCCATTGCCAGGGGGTTCAGCCCTGAAACTGCAAGATTATTGCTCAAGGCTGATTACATGCTTGAGATCATCAACCTAAAGGATTATGGGCTTGACAACAAGAACAAGCTTGCAAGAGTAAAATCCAGGGTCATTGGCACTGGAGGAAAGGCCCGGAGGGTTATTGAGGAGCTCACAGGAGCCTCATTGAGCGTTTATGGCAAGACCATAAGCATCATTGGCGAGTGTTCCCAGGTGCCTTATGCCAAGAGAGCTATTGAGCTGCTGATTAAGGGAAGCATGCATGCGACTGTCTTCAAATGGCTTGAGAACCAGAAGAGAAAGGAGAGAAGGGAGCGACAAGAGGCTTGGTGACTAAGGCAAGAGCAGATAAGCAGGATTAAAAAAAGGTGGCATGATGAAGATACTTAACACTGAAAAAGAGGATTACCATGTGCACTCATTCAATTTCTCAGATGGCATGAGCGATGTTGATGAGCTAACCAAGTTTGCTGGCGAGATCGGCATGAAGAAGCTAGTGATAACAGACCATTCCCAGGCAGCTATTGAGGCCCATGGCGAGCCTAAGAAAGCTTCCAGGTCAATGCTTAAGGGCGAGAGGAGATGGTTTAATGTCTTCAATGATGTAGATGTGTCTTTCGGGGTTGAGGCTGACTTGCTTGATGAGGACGGCAGCATCTGCGACCATATACAGGGAGTGAAGGGGGATTTTATAATCTTATCTTATCATGCCGAGGTTTTTAAGGGAGACCATAAGAAAATCACGCAGGCATTTGTCAATGCCATTGAAAAGCACCATGACAAGATCAACTGCATAGGGCATATATATGCTTTCATCAAGGGCACAGGCATTGACATAGCCAGGATTGTTGATTGCGCCAATAAATACAACGTACCTTTTGAGCTTAACTGCAGGTACATCACCAGCGGCAAGCACAAGGCAGATATGGACGCATTAAAGCTCATGCTATCAAAGGCAGATGCTATTTATGTGAACAGCGACGCCCACACATTATGGGAGCTTAGGGAGCTGAGGAAAAAAGGGTTTGAGTTCCTGAAAGAGAACGGTTATGTGAAATAATTTTATGTGAAATAACCCAGCTAAATCTCCTGAAATTTTCGTTGTTTTACCATTTCTTTTCGTTTTTTGGGCAAACCTTTATAAATAACTTATAACCTTTTGAGAGTTGCAAATAAAATTGCAAACATAATTGTGCTAAAATGGCAGAGACCAAAGCAGATGAGATGGCAAAGAAGCAGCGCGAGATAAGCGTTGCAGAGTTCTTTGAGAAGAACAGGCACTTGCTGGGCTTTGACAACAAGAGAAAAGCCTTGTTGACTGCAGTCAAGGAAGCAGTTGATAACTCCCTGGACGCCTGTGAAGAGGCAGATATATTGCCTGATATTAACGTGGAGCTCATAGACATGGGCAATGACAGGTTCAGGGTTGTTGTTGAGGATAACGGCCCAGGCATAATTGAGAACCAGATACCTAAGGTGTTTGCCAAGCTGCTTTACGGAAGCAAGTTCCACAGGCTCAAGCAGAGCAGGGGACAGCAAGGAATCGGCATAAGCGCCAGTGTCATGTACGCCCAGCTCACAACAGGCAGGCCTGCCAAGATTCTTTCAAAGATAGGAGCAAACAAGCCTGCGCACTATTATGAGCTCAAGATAGACACTACTAACAACAAGCCTCTCACCTTGAAGAATGAAGAGCAGCAATGGGAAAAGCCCCAAGGAACAAAAGTTGAGCTGGATTTGGAAGGAAGCTTTCTTAAGGGCCCGCAGAGCGTGGATGAATACCTTAGGCAGACAGCAATCATTAATCCTCACGTAAATATTACTTATGTCAACCCCAAGGCAGAGCAGATAATATTCCCCAGGGCTACTGACAAGATGCCTAAGCAGCCCCATGAGATAAAGCCCCACCCTTACGGCGTGGAGCTGGGAATGCTTCTTAAGATGATGGCAAATACAGATAACAGGACAATGCAGGCATTCCTGACGAGCGAGTTCTCAAGGGTAGGCCCAGGCACTGCAAAGGAGATATGCGAGAAAGCATTTGTGCCTCCTAACACTAATCCTAAAAAAATAACCAGGGATGAGGCTGAGAAGCTAATAGGCGCCATAAAGGAAACTAGAATTATAAGCCCGCCTACTGATTGCATCAGCCCGCTTGGCGAGGAAGCGTTTGAGAAGGGATTGAGAAAAGAGGTTAATGCAGAGTATTATTGCGCAGTCACCAGGAGCCCAGCAGTCTACAGGGGCAACCCCTTCCAGGTGGAAGTTGCAATTGCTTATGGAGGCACGCAGCAGGCTGATGGCTCTATCAACCTATTAAGGTTTGCAAACAGGGTTCCTTTGCTTTATCAGCAAGGGGCTTGCAGCATCTTTAAGAGCACTGCCCAGACCAACTGGAAGCCTTATGGCTTGCAGCAGAGCAATGGCTCACTGCCCAATGGGCCAGTCACAATCGCAGTTCATATTGCAAGCGTGTGGGTGCCTTTCACCAGCGAGAGCAAGGAAGCAATAGCGCATTACCCTGAAATAATAAGCGAGGTGAAGCTCGCCCTGCAAGAGGCAGGAAGAAGGCTCCAGACTTATGTGCATAAGAAGCACAGGGTGAAAAGGCAGCTTGAAAGGGCTAATCTTTTTGAGAAGTACATACCTGAAGTTGCTGACTCACTATCAAGGCTTACAGGAGAGGACAAGAACAAGTTGGTCAAGAAGCTCCAGGACATGACCAAGAAGGATGACATCCAGAAGGAGATATTTGAGATGGAGTCATTGAAAGGAGAGGTTGATGACGAGTATAATAATGGCAATGGCAACGGCGAGAATGGTGATAGCAGCAACAACGGCAATGGCAGCAATGGCACCAATGGCTACGAAGAAGAGAAAGACAGCCCTGAGCCAAACAGGAAGAAAGGTAAGGAAGAGCCTAAGAAAAAAGCAAAAGTAAAAGGCAAGGCAAAGTAAAAACCAAGGCGAAGTAGATATGCATGGCAGAGCAAACAAAAGAAAAAACCAAGAAAGAGAATGAGCTCACCAACGGCGCAAGAAAAGAGCTTATCCAACTAGGCTATGATGTGGTTGATGACATCAACAAGGGAAAGAACCCTCACATAGAATTGTCAGTCAGGGGCCTTAGCAATGTTGTTTATGATAAGGAATCCAAGACCCTTTCCCTAGGGGATAAAACAGCCCAGAGGTTCTTCTTCAACGTAGCCCACTCAAAAAAATTCCTCCAGACCATAGAGGTAGCAAGCATATGCAAGAGCCTGCTTGATGTGCAGAAGCACGCAAGCCTAAGGGATGTCTTTTACATGGCCAAGAGGACCATACCTGACACCAGGATCAATGTTGTTGATGAGCAGACAGAATCAGACAAAGCAATAGAGGACTTGGAGCTCATAACAGGCTACTCAAGAGAAAACCTGAATGTGAACGCTAACAAGATGGGAAGCGTGGCAGGAAAGGTAGTGGTTGAGGACGCTGGAGACACCATTGACTGGTCAAGGCTAGGAAGCGGAGGATGGAGCATACCCAGCAATGTAGAGAACATCAAGTTCAAGAAAGTGGATGCAAAATATGTCATCTACATGGAGAAAGCAGCAGTGTGGGAGCGTCTTCACGAGGATAAGTTCTGGGCCAAGCAGAACTGCATCATCATGTCATCACAAGGCCAGACTACGAGAGGGATAAGGAGGCTTCTCCAGAGGCTTAGCACAGAGCACAAGCTGCCGATATATGTCCTCGCAGACAATGACCCTTGGGGATGGTATATCTATTCAGTGCTTAAGTTCGGAAGCATCAGCCTTGCGCACATGGCCAATGAGATGGCAATATCAGATGTCAAGTTCCTGGGAATAACCTGCGATGATGTTGTGAATTATGACCTGAAAAGGCATTTCATCAAGCTGACTGACAAGGACATCTCCAGGCTTAAGCAGATGCAGAACTATGAATGGTTTGCCAAGCACAAGCAGTGGCAGCGCCAGTTCAAGATGATGAAAGACTTCGGAGCCAAGGTAGAGATCCAGGCCCTCTCATCCAAGGGAATAAGCTTTATTTCTGAAAAATACTTGCCAGAAAAGATAAGGAAGCAGGAGCTGCTGGACTAGTCAAGGCAATAAGGGTTTAATCGAATTTTTTAGGCAATCATTATGCAGGACACGTTTTCAATGTTACCATTACTCTTTCTTATTTTTCCAGTGCAGCTACCCCCGCAAGGGTATGGCAAATCTTGCTTGCAAACTAGATTATTGTTAAAAACCCAATATCTGCCTTGCTCGTGGAAATTGCATGCATAACGATTAGATTTAAACTCCTGGCTCTGGTATTGATTCCAAAGGTTGCATGCTTTTTCTTCTGAGTCAATAGGCAGAGGCAAGTTTTTTATCTCAACAGATTTTACTTCATCGTTTAATCTATAGCGAATGGAGATATCATAGTTTTCTTTTCCTGCTGTACAACCGGTAATCAAGGCAATACACACACATATAACTGTAAAAACCACGATTAGTATGCTATTCGCTGGTTTCATAGGTCATTGCTAGTTTAGGT
The DNA here is from genome assembly GCA_016935175.1 of Candidatus Woesearchaeota archaeon. Lineage (GTDB taxonomy): Archaea > Nanobdellota > Nanobdellia > Woesearchaeales > SM23-78 > SM23-78. The sequence goes on from JAFGRK010000014.1 coordinate 10,390, forward strand.
TCTTATTAAATTTTTCGAAAGCTTCAATTTGGATTGAATAATTAAGGGAATAAATGTTTATTCGCTATGACAGTTAATTGTGTGCCAGAGCAAAACATTTATATAATCCCATCGCGAGTATTACTTGCATTATGGGAGCTCTAAAGCTAAGGCCTGGCAATGATAGGGACATACTTGCTACCAAGTTCGAGATAGAGCATGAGGAAGTGTTCCACCTCAAGAACCTCTATAAGCTGATTTATGAATGGCTTGATGAGGAAGGCTTCACAGCAGTTGATGGAAAGGCAGATGACAAGATAGAGACCCTTTACTTTGACAAGACTACTGCTGACGGGGCAAAAGAGCACCAGATATGGTGGAGAGCGTTCCAGGTGCCTAGGGATAACAAATACTACCGCTATTTCATCAAGATTGACTGGCAGACCCTTTACATCAAGAGCATGGAGATAATGCACAAGGGACAGAAGTTCAAGACCAACAAGGGCGACGTAATATTGAGGATTGAGGCTTGGCTCCAGCTGGACTACCAGAATAAGTGGGAGAACCATCCCATACTCAGGATTTTTGACAGGTGGTTCAGGGAAAGGTTTTATCTTGAGAGGATAAAGAGCTACAAGCACGACCTCTACCTTACTGCTTTTAGGCTGCACCAGACTATCAAGCAGTACTTGCAGCTCAAGGCGCCTGTTGATTGGGGAAGGCCTTTCCACCCTGAAAGGGGCGTGTGAGAAGAAAACCATGCCTGTGCAAAAAAAGGGTAAGAAAGCAAAAAAGAGGGTGAACAAGCATAATGATGTACGATGTTATAACCATGGGCAGCAACACAGTGGACTTATTCGTCCATACTGACCGCTCTGAGATAATTGATATACGCTCAAAAGAAGGCTCTGAGGAGTTCATCTCTTACCCTGTTGGCTCTAAGATGCTCATAACCAAGTTCATGCAGGATTTTGGGGGCAATGGTGCCAACACTGCTGTGGCCTTTGCCAGGCTCGGCCTGAAGACAGCTTACCTTGGGGAGATAGGCAAGGACCATTACGGCAGCCTAATACTAAAGGCTTTGCAAAAGGAAAAGATAGGCTTTATAGGCACTAGAGGGGACGCTTCAGGAATATCCATAATCCTTGACTCAATAGAGGATGACAGGACTATACTCGTCTATAAGGGCTGCAATAATGACCTGAGGCTCAAGGATATCAGCCTGAAAAAGCTCAATGCCAAATGGCTTTATCTGACATCCATGCTAGGGGAGAGCCTTATAACTATGAAAGCAGTGGCTGCGCACGCCAAGAAGAACAATATCAAGATAGCCTTCAACCCCTCAGCAACGCTGCTGGAAAATGAGTGCAAGTCCGCACTAGAGCTTCTCAGCTTCACAGATGTGCTGGTGCTCAACAAGGAAGAGGCAGAGGCCTTGGCAGGGAAGAACTCACAAGAGGAAAACATCCAAAAGCTGCTTTCACACGGTCCTAAGGTAATAGCAATAACTGATGGTAAGAACGGGGCAGTTGCCTATAATGATGGCTATTATTATAAGATTGGCGTGAACAAAGAAGTGAAAGTTGTCGAGACAACAGGCGCAGGAGATGCATTTGCCTCTACCATGACAGCAGGAATTATAATGGGCAAGCCCTTTGAGGACTGCCTTAAGATGGCAATAATAAATGCAGAGTCAGAGATCTCCCGCCATGGGGCGCAGAACCTCCTGCTCAGCCGTAGGCAGATGATGGAACAGCTAAGCAAGGACAAAAGGCCTGTTGAGAAGAAAAAGGTAGAATGGCATGTTAATGCAGAAATGGCAAACCCTGAAAGGTGAATGATTGTGCAATATGTGATATCCCTAAACAATGTGAAGAAATCAGACCTAGGCTCTGTAGGGGTGAGGGCTATGGACCTGGCAGAGCTAAGGGAGAAAGGCTTGAACATCCCTTTGAGCTTTGTGCTCAACAACCAGGCTTTTGAGGAGTTCTTGTCAGAGAATAATCTTCAGGAGAAGATTTTCCATTCCCTTAATTCCAGCAGCAGCCCAAGAAAAGCTTATGATGAGATACTGGCATTTTTTGCAGAAAGCCGCTTCCCTGATGCAATAAGCACTGAGATATCAGAGGCTTATGAGTCACTGACCATTGAGCCTGGCTCAACAGCCAGCGCCATCATCTCAAAATGGGACATGCCCTTTGTGAATCTGATAAGAAGCCCTTATTACCCCCTGGGAACAGAGGATGTCGAGGGAATACTCCAGAACATAAGGGGATTGGAAACCTTGCTAGGGGCAATCAAGCTGTCATGGGCTTCATTCTACTCCCCAGAGTCAATATCTTTCAGGAAGGAAAAAGGCATAGGGGATAATTTCAGGGCTGGGCTCATCATCCAGAAGATGAAGAAAGCCAAGCAGGCAGCAGTGGCTTACTCTTATGCAGACCATGACGACAAGCTAATAGTGGTCAAAGGGTTCATAGGTATGCAGGACTTTGGGTTTGACAGGGAGATACTGGGCAAGGACTACCACGAGGTTAACCCTAACTCATTATCCATAACCAAGTCAGAGATTAATGTGCAGGAATGCGCTATCGAGAGAGGCTTGGAAAAGGAAGAGCTTATCCTGCAGGACTTAAAAGGAGAGGGCTCAAGGCAAAAGGTTGATGACAGGCAAGTTAGCGAAATAGCCAGGATAACCAAGCGCGCCAAGAGCTTCCTGGGAAAGGACATAAAAGTATATTTTGAGATGAAGGATGATTACAAGTACGTGCTGCTGGCATGCCAAAGGGCAGGAAGCGCCAAGAGGGCAGTGATAGAGCATGAAGAGGCTGTTGTTCAGGTACAAGACGTCAAGGCAGGAGATAGCAAGGCAATAGTGGTTGAGCATAAGCACGAAGTCGAAGTGGCTGAAGGTGAAAACGAGCTTGGGCTTCCCAAGATACTAAGCCCAGAAGAGGCTAAGAAGGAAGTGCTTGCAGAGGACGAATACCTTGCAAGGGAGCTCTGCCCAGAGCCTGAAGATGACATTGTAAGGGTTGATGAGAGCACCATGGCAGAGCCAGAGGCGCAGGTGTACGATGCAAAAGCTGATGAGCCAGTAGAGGAAGAGAAGATAGAGGAGAAGGTAGAGCAGGAAGTCAACCTGCTGGAAGAAGTGCTCAAGATAAAGGAGATTACTGAGCGCATGGAAGAGCACGCGCTCAACAACAGCCACGAATCCTACAACCAGGAAGCAAGAAAGCTCAAGGAGATGATGAGAAGGCTCAGGGAGCAATAGATTAAGGATAAATAGATTAATGTCAGGATTTCTAAACATTTAAAAAAAGGCTTGATTTCTAAAGGCCATGGCAAGGAAAAACAAGAAGTCAAGAAGATGCCTCAAGTGCAATAATCCAGTGTACTGCTCTAGCCTTTGCAAGCAGCACTTTGCTGATTACTTTGAGAAGAAAGTCAAGAGGACTATAAAGAAGTTTGAGCTGTTCTCAAGAGATGACAAGGTAGCAGTGGCTGTTAGCGGAGGAAAAGACTCAACTGTGTGCCTTTATGTGCTAAAAAAGCTCGGCTATGATGTGGAAGCAGTCACAGTTGATGCGCTAATTGGCAATTACACCAAGCAGAACCTTGAGAACCTAAGAAAGGTGTGCAATAAGTATGGCATCAAGCTGCACGAGATTTCTTTTCGCGAGGAATTCGGAATGGCGCTTTGCTCAATCAAGATAGTAGCCCATGAGAAGGGCTTGAAATACTCTTCATGCTTTATCTGCGGAGTTCTCAGGCGATACCTGCTTAACAAGTACGCGAAAAAGGAATGCTTTGATTGCATCTGCACAGGCCACAACCTGGATGATGAGGCCCAGGCTTTTATCATGAACGTGTTCAGGAACGACCTTAACCTTGCAAAGAGGCAGGGGCCGATAACTGGCAGCGGAACAGTGCCAGGAAAAAATGTGAAGGGCGGCAGCGCAGCCTTTGCCAAGAGGGTGAAGCCTCTCTACCTCTGCACAGAAGAGGAGACAACTGCCTATTCCAAGCTCATGAAATTCCCAGTCAACTATGCAGACTGCCCTTGCAGGGAAGGGGCATACCGAAAGGAGTACGCTGACATGCTTGATGAGTTTGAGAAGAAGTTCCCACCCACAAAATACAATATCATACAGTTCTTCTTGCGGACCATTTACAAGATGAAAGATAAAGAAACAGAAGAAGGCATTGTTGTGAAAGAAGAAGGTGCTGTTGTGAATGCTTGTGCTTATTGCGGAGAGCCTTGCGCCAAGCAAGTTTGCAAGCGATGCGAGATACTTGTTGCGCTTAAAGGCGAGGAAAAAAAATGAAAAGAAAAGCAAAAGCGCCAAAAGAAGATAAAGATGGCTTTTTCAGCCCTGAGCTCATCAAGGCTTTCAGCAAGTTCAAGGCTCCTTGGGATGTCCAGTTATACCTTAACAAGCTAAAATACAATCCAGGGGATGACTGCAAGTCTCCTGCCCAGGTTGTCAAAAGGAATAGCGCCCATTGCGCAGAAGGGGCTTTTTTCGCAGCAGCAGCCTTAAGGTATCTTGGCTTCAAGCCCTTGGTTCTATACATACTTTCACAGAATGATGATGACCATTTCCTTGCCTTGTTCAGGATGAACAACCGTTGGGGAGCTGTTTCTAAGTCTAACTTCAGCGTTCTAAGGTACAGGGAGCCTGTGTACAAGAGCATACGGGAGCTGGTGATGTCATATTTTGAGGATTACTTCAACTCAGCAGGCCAGAAGACCATGAGGGCATACACCATGCCAGTAAATCTTGAGAGGTTTGACAGCCAGCATTGGATGACCGCTGGCAAGGACATCTCCTTTGTAGGGGATTATTTTGACAACCTAAAGCAGCACCGAGTTGTTGACAAGGCAATGGTTCGCTCCTTAAGCCCTGTTGACAGGGAATTGCTTAAGGGCTCGCTTCTTTACGCTAACAAGAGAGGATTGTTCAAGCCTGAGGGAGCAAAAAAGAAGAAATAATTACCACTTATCAAAATAAATCACAATAAATAAATATTAGAAAGCCAATTAATCAGTTATGTTCACTTTCATGCTAGTGCTTTTAGGAGTATTCTTGCTTTGCTATTCTATATTCATCTGCAAGAAGATGATAGAGTCATTCACCAAGAGCACTTATAGGCGCGCAGGGCAGATAATGCTTTCGCTGATAATAATCCTCTTTGTAGGCTACATAGGATATATACTTTTCAACTATAACCTGCTATTCACAGATTTTATCGTAGGGATACTGCTTTTCATGATGGCTTTCTTTGTCACCTTGGTGCTGCATGTAAACCACTCGTTCATCATCCGCTTGACCATGCAGACCCTGGAGCTGAAGAGCTTCAGCGAAAAGCTATGGGAGGAGACGCAGTCATTAAGCTCCAACAAGGAGCGTTTGGAGAGCATCAAGTCCATCTTAGAGCAAAAGAACAATGATCTGGAGATGGCCTTGCGAAAGGTCTCTGCCAGGAATCTTGAGGCAGCCAAGCAGATGGCTGTCAAGGAGCTTACCAAGGCGTTTGAGCCTAAATCCCCTTCTGATGATAAGGTTGAGGATGATAAGAGCAAGACAGGGCCAGGGACCAAGCCTGAGTGACATTCATTTAATATTTTAATATTTCTTAATCCAATAATCCCAATGCAAACATTTAAAAAATACAGCCACCATTAATTGCCATAATGAAAAAAAGAGGGAGGCCTGTAGGGAGCAGTATCCGCCAGAACCTGATTGAGATACTTTACCACAGGGGGAAGGCTTATGGATATGACCTTTACAGGGACTACTGCGCCATCTTCCCAAAAGTCACTCTGAGGGTTATTTATTACCACCTCAAGAAAGGCGTTGCCCTCGGAGAGTTCATCCTTGAGACTGTCAAGCTGGAGAAAGGTAATTATTCTTGGGGAGATGCTGCTGAGAAAAAATACTACAAGCTCGGCACTGGAGTGAAGCCAAGGCTTGATAAGCGTGTGCGAGATTATTTTTCAAAAAAGAGTTTTCCGAAAAAGAGGTAAACAATAGTTAAACAATACTTAAAAAATAGGTAAACCATAGGTAAGGTAGAAGTAACGAAGAGGCAAGGCAGAGGTAAAGAAGGGGTAAATGAGAGGCGAGGGAGAGGCAATTCTTCAATAACAAAATGATACGGACCCTGGTGCTTAAAGGCAACAAGCTCATTGATGGGGCATCCTTGAAGCAGATAAAGAAGTACCTGAAGGACAATAAAGCAACCATCTGGGTTGACTTGGAGAATGCTACTGATGAAGAGTTCAGCCTTATGCAGAAATCTTTTGATTTTCACCCATTAGCAATTGAAGATGCTAAGAAGTCGATAGAGCTGCCTAAGATTGATGTTTTTGACCGCTACATATATGTAGTCCTGCACAGCGTCGCCTCAGAGACGCCTTCCATCTATTTCAAGAAGACAGAGATAGATTTCTTCCTAGGGAATAATTTCCTGGTGACATTCCACACCCATCCTTCCCCTAGCATAGAGCACCTGGTGAATAAGCTCAGGCGCAATCACTCAATCAATATTAAGACCCCTGATTTTCTTATGTACCAGATAATAGACTACTTTGTAGACCTTTACTTTCCGCTGCTTGACTACTGGGAGGATTATGTGGAGAACCTTGAGACCTTGATAATTTCCCACAAGAACTCCAAGAAGGTCCTTAAGGATATACTTAAGGTCAAGAGGGAGGTCATCAACCTGAAGAAGAGCATAACTCCCCAGAGGGATGTTATTAACAAGCTCGCCAGGAGAGACTTCCCCTATATAAGGAAGCTTACGTCAGTGTATTTCAGGGATGTCTATGACCACATACTAAGGGTTCATACTGAGATTGAGACGGAAAAGGACCTCATCAACACTGCGTTCGAGGCTTACATGTCAACCATCTCCAACAGGATGGCCACTATCTCCAACAAGATGAACCAGGTCATGCAGAAGCTCACAGTGGTAGCCACCATCTTCATGCCCCTGACGTTCCTGACAGGAGTTTACGGGACTAACTTCCATTATTTCCCAGAGATAACCTGGAAGTATGGCTACTTGTTCTTCTGGATTGCAGTCATAATAATAAGCGTGCTCATGTACTTATTCTTTAGGAAAAAGAAATGGATGTGAAAGCTGGCAAATGGATATGAAGGGAATAGAATATGAGGGGATAAATATTTTTTGGATTATTTGGCCTTATTACCCTTCTTAGCGCCCTTGCTCTTCTTCAAGTCCTTCTTATAGACTAAGGTCCTGTAAGGGAATGGGATTTCCACACCTTCATTATCAAACCTTTTCTTAATCCGCTCCCTCAGCTCGCAGGCAGACTTAAAGGCTTTTGGCTGCGTGGCAGCCCAATAATAGCCTCGCAAGTTGATTGATGAGTCGCCCATGCCTATAACTCTTACTTTCACAGCATCAGACTTATCAAGAGCATCTCCTTCCTGGGTGTTAACGATGAAGTCCGGGTGGTTGACAATTTCTTCCCGCATGATCTTCCTGGCAAGATCGATGTCAGAGTCAAAGCTTATGCCTATCTCAATGGTGGAGAGAATCTTCTCATCTTTCAAGGTGTAGTTGACTATTACCTCATCATTCATAATGGCATTTGGGATGATTACCCGCCTGTTGTCCCATGTGTTAAGGACTGTGTGCCTTAGGGTTATGTCTTCTATTGTGCCGTACTCCTCCTTGAGCTTGACCCTGTCGCCTATCCTGAAAGGCTGGCTTATGGATATCATCATGCCAGAGATGATGTTGGCAAAGGTCTTTTGCGTGGCAAAGCCTATTATGACTGCCATCACTCCTGCTCCTGCAAGCAATGAGTAAGAGAAGGTCCTGAGGCTGGGCACGCTTCCAATCATGAAAAGGATGCCCACAGTATATATTACGCCTATAGCCATCCTCCTTGTGAAGACAAACTTGGTCCTGTCAGCAGCCAGCATGGCCTTATGGTGGTCGTCATTATGCTTCTCAGCCAATTCTTCAAGGGCCTTCTCAGCCCTCTTGAAAAGCTTTTTTATTGCATAATTGGCAAAATGTCCTATGATGATAGTGACTATGGCTATAGAAATAGGAGGGACTATCTGGTTGACTACATTAGGGTCAAGTGCCACGGCTCACCTCTATCTATAGGATTTATTTTTTTGTCCTTTATAAATTATTTTATTTTTGCAAGAAACTACTTAATTTTCCTAAGGAAGCCCATCAAGGCATAGGCTTCCCTCTTGGTCATGAAGCTCTTGGTTATCATCCTCTTCCACACCTTCAGCTGGGTCTCCTCTTTTGCCTTGTTGAGGAAATCCATCTTCTTCATGGCTTCATTTAGCATCTTAATAATCTGTTCCTTCTCCCTCTTGCTTATTGGCGCGTAAGGCTTAAAGGTTTCCTTGGTGTTCCTCTCCTTGAAAACTTCATATAGCAATACTGCCAAGGCATGGCTTAGGTTAAGGGACTTATAGCTCTTGCTAGTTGGGATGGTGACCAGGAAATCGCACAATTTGACTTCATTGTTCCTAAGGCCATCACTCTCCCTGCCAAGTATGAGTGCAACCCTGCATTTCTTTAGCTCCTTGAGCTTGGCTGCCAGCTGCGAAGGGCTCATAGGACTTCGAGGGATGTTATAGTCAGTCCCTAGCTTAGAAGTGGTGCCTATGAGGTAGTCGAATTTCCCAAGGATGTTGAACCCGTTGATCTTGGCCTTGTCCAATATGTAGTTGGCGTTCTTGGCAAGCCTCCTGCTCTCCTCGCTTATCTTGCACTTGGGATGGATGAGGACTAAGTTCTTCAATCCAAAATTAGCCATCACCCGGGCGACGCTGCCCACATTGCCTGGGTGCTCAGGCTCAACCAAGACAACAGTAATCATGTGCCTGAGAATCAGCAATGGGTTTAAAAAGTTAACCATAAAAGAAAAGGTTGAACTGAAAGGTTATGACTAGAAGAATCATATCAAAGCCCTGATTATGGGGGTTATTACAAGTATGATTATTATCCCTACCATGAAGATGGTTAGCTTGGTCCATACCCTGTTGCCCTTCTTCTCACCCATGACCTTGGACAGGCTTACCTGGATCATCCTTCCGCCATCTACAGGTCCTATGGGCAATAGGTTGGCAAGCCCTAAGCCTAGGCTTAGCATGAATATCCAGCTGAACAGCTCTACTATGATGAAGAAAAGCTTCATAAGGTCAGAATCATCATTTTGATACCTGGTCTCAAGGTTCACTCCTATCACTGGCTTGCCAGGCTCCTCTTCCTTGCTGGTAGTCACTACCTGGTATTCTGAATCCTCATTGGCTATTATGACTCTCTCGCCTACTCCTATATTGTCAAATGCACTGATGAACTCATAAGTGCTGTTAACTGTTATGTTGTTGACGCGGTTATACACCACACCTGGCTTAAGGCCTGCAAGGTCTGCTGGCATACCAGGAGTAACCTCAGTGAAGCTCACCCCTATCGGGTGCACATACGCATTGGCTATGGGGTTGAAGACTGCTATCACTATGAGTATAACCAGGCCTGCTAATAGTATATTGGAGAAGGGGCCTGCTGCGAAGATGCTGTACTGTACCACATCGCTCTCCTTCTTCATCTTTTTCTCATCAGGCTCAACAAAAGCTCCTATCAATGGCCCGAAGAACACTATGCCTGAGTTGAGAACAGGCAAGCCATGGGCCTTTGCCACAATGCCGTGGCTGAACTCATGTATGAGCACCACTATGAACAGTGCTGCTATGCCGTACCAGAAAGGAACGAATATAGGGCTTCCAGGTATGTGAACCCCTGGCAATACAGGTGCTACTACTGCTGGCGCACCGGGCACAAACACTAAGTCATACACTCCCTTGACAATGAAATAAAGTATGAATAGCATCCCAGCATAGCCTATCCCTATTCCTATGTAGCCTAGTATCTTGATAAACTCAGAATGCTTGGTGCCTATCCTGTCAATCAGCTTCAAGCCTATTTTGGTCTTGTAGAGCGCTATGAACTTGGCCTGGAAAGTGAATTTATCCCTTTTAGCGGTGATGAACAGGATTATCAGGATGTAGAACAATATTACCCACTTGTACTCTGTGATGAATCCTAAAACGTCCATTCTACTACTGCTAATTAACCCATGCCTTTTTATGTGTTTTGCTTTTAGTGGGCGCGTCCATAATGTCGTTTAGCAGCATAAGGTAGAATTTCTTTGGCAGCAGAAGAATACTGACAAGGTTGACGCCCCAGCCGGGGAAAGTCAGTTATCACAAATGAGAATCTAAAGTTTGAAGCTGCTAAACGCGAACAAAGTGAGATTCTGGGCGCACCTGCTTTTAGTTTTAAGCACTAACAGATTTACAAATAAATAGAGGAAAAGCCCTTACTTCTTCTTGATAGTCCTTAGGATCCTTGAGCCGCACTTCCTGCATTTGACCTTGCCTGCAATTACTTTGAGTGTGGGGGCCCTTATCTTGCTCTTGCACTTCCTGCAGACAAAGATGTTCTTAAGAATCCTTGCCTCAGCTTCTGGGAATTTTACCATTAGTATCACCTATTTATACATGTAATGTATGTGCTCGTATATGCGCTACGCAGTTTTTATTTGTTTAAGGATTCTATCTTCAAGTATTACCCAGTAGACAACTATTGTGCCCTCATTGACTGAGCCCTTGAGCTCCTCAGGTATCTTCAGGTCAAAGGTCTCATAGGTCTCTGAGTCCATTACATTAGCTGTGTCATCTGTTACGCTGAGCACCTGGGCGTTCCTCTTGTCAATGACCGGAACATCAATCTCATCATGGCCCGGGGCCAATACCTGCCTTTTCTTGCCATCAACAATGCCCACTGCCTCAAGCCTGACCTTTGCGTGGCCGTGCTTTCCTGGCCTTGAAATCTGTATGCCTGTGACTGTGCAGGCAGCTCCCTCTACAACAACGTAGTTGCCTATCTGCAACCCGCCAATGCTCTTCCTTTTCACTTCTCCGCTCATATCTCTCACCGCAAAAATGATTATGCTGCTTAATATAGCTCATTCTCAGGGATTATGTTGGCTTTAAAAAGGTTGCGAAAAAGCCTTTGTTTACACAAAGCTAGCAAAAGAGCAAAGCTCTTTTGGAGCTCCAAAAACATTTGGTTTTTGATAGCCTTTAGGGAAAGCAGGGGCATGCGCTCGCTTCGCTCACTTAGTCCCAATGTTAAAAAAGTCGCCACAGCAGCCTACGGCTACGCCATGAACGAGAACAAAAGTTCTAGAGAATGGCGTCGGCTGTGGTGAAAAAAGGTACGCCTTTTGGCACTCAAAACTCGGGGTTTTGTTGAGCCCGGGGTCGCCCCACACGGGGTGACGAGGGCGACTTTTCAACCTTGCTGCCTTATTCAGAACTCTCTGGCTGTATAATCAGTATCTCCTTCTTGACTATATTATATGCGTCCGGGCAGGTGTTAGGGTTGCTTATTGGGCCTTTGGGGTAGCTCTTCCTGAAGTCCAATAGCTCTGTGTGGCTGCACCCTTCTATCTGGTAGTACTTGGCACCTGCCAGCTTGGTGGAGTCCAGCTTCACTATCACGTCTGAATTGCTGAAGAAGCTCTTCTCATAGTCTATGCCTTTTGGGTCAAGAATGGCAAGGCCGAAACTGACACTCTCATTAGCAAAATTATAAGTCCCTATGCTTACAATCCTATCCCTGTTGCTGGTGTCATCCTTGTCCAGCTGGTTGAGGAAATCGCTGCCAGGCCTCATCTGGTCTACTTCTTTCTCCCTGCCTGTGAACAGGCGTATTGCCATCAATATTATCTCCGTCCTGGTGAAGGAGTTAAACCCATAGTGGGGAGTTGCCAGAGTGATTAGCTTTTCAACGTGCTCATTTCCATAGTCAACCATGTATTTCCTTGACACCAACCCTCCCATGCTATGGCCTATCAATATCACCTTGTCAGAGCCAGTGCAGTTCATCACCAGCCTCACTGCATGGTCTAGCTCCTTGGCATAATCCTCTATGCCTCGGTTTAAGTTGTCTGTGTAATAGTATTCTGAGCTCACGCTTATCCCTACAGGCCACTTCTCAGGGCATATTGCCTCGTTGCTGTAGCGGTCAATCAGTCCTCTAGCGATGGCCACTCCTTCGCGCTCCAGCTTTACCTCGTATTCAAGGTAATCAATGCTCTTGCCCATCCAACCGTGCACAAAGATTATGGGGTAAGGGGATGCTTCTGCTAAAGTTATGTTCTCATCTTCGTTCTCACCTGGCTTGATGACTTCAGAATCACTGCTTGGGTATTCATACGGGGGGCTTCTTACTTCCTTGAAGTAAAGGAAGGAGGTCCAGACAAGCAGCAGGACCAGCAGGAGCATCAGCATAATCACTTTCCTGATTGTTTTTCTCATGCCAAGCAGGAAGTGGCTGCTATTTTAAATTCTTTTGGCAATGGCAAGGATTATCAGGCAGGGCCCTGGTGATAGCCCTGGTTGCAATCAAAAAGTATTTATACCAGTTATCCCAAGATTAAGTGTTGCTTTATTAGGGTGGGTGGTTTTTTTTCGCTTATAGGCGGCGCTGCCTTGAAAAGATGCTAATAAGGAAATTTTTTAAATATCTGCGGCTTTGGCGCCGCGGGGCTGAATGAAACATTGGTAAGGATTGATATCGCTTTGCCAGTAGCGACTTTTTTCGCCATCCTGGGAGGGGTGACCTTTATGGGCAATCATGAGTCCATAGGGATGCTCTTGCTAAGGGCAGGCATGTTTGCTGCTGGAGTAAATATCTTGGTGTCTCTCTTCTATGCTTTGCTAAGCTATGAGTAGGCACATCAATACTCATTAGGAAAAGGGAATAGGATTCTTGATTATGTTATTTACTAATCAGGCTAATGATAGAATCAAGCAGATAGGACTGCAGTGATAAGCCAAACTGCAAAGAGGGCTATCAGCAACACCCCAAAAGCTTTCCTGAGTTTGTCACTCAACGACTTAACCACAAGCATGGTGAGGCCTTCTCCGAATGGTATGGCAAAGAAAAGCACCAATGATGCCAATTCAGGAGCCTCCACTAGCTTCAATGGGAATGCATTGAAGATTACAAAGTTGATGAAGCTCATTCCTAAGAGCAGGTAGCCAAAGGTTTTCTTCATTTTATCATCAAGCCCCTTGAGCCTTAGCATGATTATCCCGATAATAAGATAGATGATGACTGAAGCAATCATTGCCAGCCCCATAATCAAGACATTATCTACCATGCGAATGATAATGGCTGCTTGCTTATTTAAAGCTTGCCAAAACCAGGCGCTTTGCCAGCCTAAAACAGAAAAGCTTTAATAATGATGAGCTTATGACAGGTGTAAGTGTGAGGTGCTATTATGGATGAGGAGCCTGCAGAAGTGGCTGAAGAATACCAGTACGGCATTATTGAAGAGTTAAAGAGGATCAATTCCACTCTTGAGAAGATTAGTGCTAATCTCGAGCTGATTGCCAAGAAGTAAAGGGCTTTCAGAGCTAAAAACTTAGCCATAATTAGTTGAATTTCCTCTTATTAAGCTCTGCTTGCCTCTCAAATGCGCTGTAGAATAAGGTGAGGACTTTCACAGTGTTCTCTATGTTATCAGTCTCAAAAGAGAACTTCTCTATTAGGTTATATATGTGCGGGTTTGACTTCTTGACCATGCCATAACGCCTGAAGACGCACAAGTCATTGTTCATCCTGTATTCTCTATCAATATCCTTGATGGCTTTTCTTGTTACAATAGGCAGCGGGCCAGTGGACTTCATCATATGGTACACCAATGCTCCCATTAGTGTGACCCCGTCCTCTACCTTTGAGTTGGTAGTTAGGTAAAGAAGATAGCTTGCAGCCTCTGAGTTCTCATTTGCAAGGTTATTGGCAAGGATGCCTTGTGGCACTCGGTCAGAAAGCCTGTCAGCTAGCAAGCCCATGGCTAATCCTTCACTCACAAAAGGCAGCTCTGTGATTAGGTCTGAGAGCTCTTCGCGATCCACCTCAAATGCATCTGAAGCTTCGTCCATGGCTAGCTTAAGGTGGATGTAGCAGCATAAAAAGGTTGCGGAAAATAGGGGATTGCGTTTAAAAAGTGCTCGTCACCCGCCAGCGCCAACAAAATCTTTTAGGATTTTGAGCGGCGGTGGCGAGGCGGGGGTCGCCCCAGTCGGGGTGGTGCCGGAAACGCTGGCACCTCAAAAGCCTTAGCTTTTGTTGCCGAGTAGAGCACTTTTTAAGAGATTATTCATTCAGAAAATAAGGCGCCAAATCCATAAAGCTTAAAAACTTCAGGCTTCAGGGAGATATGTATGGAAGGCATGCACAGGAGGGATTTCCTGAAGAAATCATCTTTGCTCACCTTAGGCTTGCTTGCAGCGCCTGAAAAGCTTTTTTCATCTTCTAGCCTTGATGATGCAATATCCCTGAATGAGGCAGTATCCTTGTCTGAGGACCAAAAGATAGTTGTCAACCTGCCCGGATATGAGCTTAAGCTCTTTAATTATCAGGATGGTAAGATAGCCCGGGAATACAAATTCACAGTGGGGGTTGGCAAGGGAAGGTATTGGCGCCACCCAACACCCATAACCACTGGCAGGGTGGTTGACAAGAGGCCTTGGATCCATTTCTTTTTTGAGAACGACAAGCCAGAGCGGGGAGCAAAGATAGGTGATGTAATAACTGAGACTTGGACTTTTGACGGGCAAGGAAACCCCGTGAAGTACCCTATGCCTTATGAGAAGATGAGAGGTCTTGGTACCTTGATGAGGATGCCATCAGGCTATATGAACCCTGGCTTTGTCATCCATTCCACGACTGACGAGTTCACACTTGGGGCTGCCACTTCTAATGGTTGCATAAGGCTAGGCATGGAAGACATGCTAAAGCTCTATGAGCTGGTTGCTCCTGATGCCAAGCAGAAAGGAGGGCCGAAGCAGCCTATTCCATTGAAATATCCTGTGCCTATACAGACCTTGTATGAGCTGGTAGAGATAAAGGATAGCAGAGTGGTGATTCACAGGGATATCTATGACAAAGGCATTGACTATGTAGATGAGTTCAAGAAGCAGTTGGCAGCCAGTGATTGGCTAAAGGAATTAACAGGGGATGATGCGCTTTCCATGTTTGATTATGACTTGATAAAGAAAGAGTTTGCTGGTGCTCAGGAGCAGTTCAAGGAAGCTCACAGGGATATACTGCTGAAGCTGTTCAAGCCTTTCCCTGATAACTATATCTCTCCTGAGATGAGGCAGAAGCTGCATAAGGCTTATAGCATTGCTGACTTGATGAGAAAATAAATAAACGCGCAGTGGCGATTCTCAGAAGAAGTCCCAGAAGCTTCTTTTCTTTCTCTTACGCGCATTGGCTGAGGGAGCATTGAAAGTGAAAGCCCTCTTCACCTGCTTTTTTGCCAGGAAATGCTTTAGCTCCTTTTCAATGTTAGGGTTCTCAAAGGCCTTTTCCTGCTGCCTGAACTTCCTGGTGTGGTGGTAATTCTTGCCATTCTTACTCTTGAACTTGTGCTTCTTGTGCAAAAGCTCATGGTACATTATGTAGTCTAGCAATTCCTTGGCTTTTTCATCGTCTGCTTTTCCTTTGCTGTTTTCAGGGTTGAATATGCTTGATATGGTTACTGTGTTAGAGCCGTACTCATAGCATCCTAGCTTGGAAAAGCTTTGGCTTCCCCACCTCAGGTTAGGCTTGGGCAAAAACCCATTGAAGTACTTGTCATTAACCCTGGTGAAGCTCTGTTCCAGCAGAGGGTCTGCCTGGGTCACCTCTGAATAATCCCCTATTTTCCTGATGAAATTCTCGTACAAGTCCATATTAATAGTATTTTTCTTTTCCTTGTAGATTTTCACTAGAAGGTGCTGGATAAGCCCTATCTTTATCTCATCACTGACTTTTTTCCAGTCATAGGAAAGCCTGAAAGTCATTGAGAGCGCAGTGTACCTGGCATTGGCGTTATAAGCGTTGAAAGCCCTTGAGTATTTGATGCCCATTGCCTTTGACAGCTTTTTTTCTGGGAAAAGTTCAAAGAATGCGCGCTCTGCAAGGTTCATTTTTCCACTTTCAGCTCTAGAAATTTGGTAACCATCTCTGCCTGCTGCACCAGCTTTTTGGCGTGAGGCACTGGAGCAAGCCCTGTCTCGATTTCCAGTGTAACTGTGCTTACAGGGTTGCAGGCTAATATTTCTTTTGCCATGTCTAGCAGGTATATGCTTACAGGGTCTTTTTTTATTTCTATCTGCTTGTCACCATAAACCTTGCCGCCAAGATCGTGAACTCCAGTTATGTGCAGCTGGTAGACTCTGCCAGCAGTGGCTTTGATTATGTTCTTTATGCATTCATCCTTGCTTTCCTGCAGCAATCCCTCGTTTGCAAGGTTGTGTATTGATATGAACACGTGGGCGACATCGAAAAGAAAGCCTAGGTTAGGGTTCTGGGATATCCTCTTGTCATTGAATATGCTTGATAAGAACTCAGGCATGTTCATCAGGCCAGCGCTCCTTAGGAACGCCAGGTGCTTGCCAGTGACATCATTCTTCCTTTCCTTTACCAGGTTGAAATTAGTGTAGGGATAAGTCTCAAAAATAACTTTTTTCTTATTATCATCAGGCAAGCCTTGGTTTATCATCTTTTCCAGCTTGACCAGGTTCATTATCATACTCTTTTTTAGCTTGTCCTCGGGCAAGCTTGGGAGTGTGCTCTCATCAAACGCAACCCCTTGCAGGGCAAAAAGCTCTAGCCTCCAGCTGGTGTAATGGATGTGGAAGCCTATTACTTTGGCATCTGAATTGATGATTGCCTGGATTATCTTCTGGTTTTCCTTTCTCTTAAGATTGCTTGTCAAGCCTTTGTCAAATAGGTTAATTCCTAAAGGCTTGATAGGGTTATGAACTGACATCTTCAGGCCTGCAGCCTTGAAACTTTCCATCTCATCATAGAAGTTATATCCCTCAACTCCTGTTATTAATGGGCAGCTGCTAAGAATCTTCAAGGCTTCCTTGTCATTAGCAAGCCCCTTGCACCATGAGACATAAAGCTCGACCATTTTCACTCACTTAACTATTATCACTCACTAACACATCATTAATTTATTATATTATCAGATTTATATTATCAAATCAGTTTTACATATGCACAGGATATCTCAGTATGGCTGCTATGCCTCCCATCTCTTTTAGCTGAATGCCTTCCCTGGTCTCTGTGGAGATTACTTCTGTGGCTGTTCCGTATTTCTGGCCTTCCTTGTCCATCTCATCCATCAGCTTCTCATCAACAGTCTCTGAGATGATGAGCGTATCCACTGCTCCCATCAATAGGCATTGCATGACTTGGTGCTGCCCATAGCTTACCATCTCTGCTTTGGTTGATAATAATCCAAAGAATTTCTGCATAAGGGCCTTTTCCTTGGCAACTTCTTCCTCTGAGAGCACGTCCTGGCTCTTCTCCAGCAGTTCCTGGAGCCCGAAATCTCCTGTATAGCTCAAGTCCTTGACAGCAATTATCTTGTTGCGGACATCAGTTGTGAGGTATCCTTTGTTAAGGAAGTCATTGGTTGTGGTGCTTGGGCCCCCTAGTAGTATGCCTTTGAGGTCTTTCATGAACAAGAACTGCTCTTTCATGTAATCAGCTACTTTCTTGTAATGGTCCTTTATTGCTCCTTCCCTTAGGCGGGCGAATCTTGGGGCTGACTGCCCTCCTGCCCTTATCTTTCCTGGAACTTCTGAATGCGTGCTTGTTAGCGGGATGATTGTTTTTCCTTTTAGCAGGGCAATGGTTGCGTCTCTCCGGTCCATGACTACCATGCCATAAGCTTCCTCGTGCTCAGCCATCTCCTTTAATGGCTCAAGAACGAATTCCTTGTCGCACCTGTAGATGCGGATGTTCAATGGCACTGGAGGCTCCAGGCTCCAGACTTGGAAGTCCTGCTGCCCTTCCCTCTCAGCAACATTGCCAGAGAACACAGCCAAGCCATTAGCAGGGGTCTGCTTGAACAATCTCAGGTGCTGCACCATCCTCTCCAAGGCGCTGATCACATTGTTCCTTGTTTGGGCGCTCTTGATATTGCTTGCTGTGCCTTGCTCTTGCTGCAAGTGGTTGATTATCTTGACCATATCATAGCCTGCAGGGATGTAGACTGACACCAGTTCTGTATGCCTGCCTCTATGCTGCTCAAGTTCCTTTATGATGTGCTTAAGCTTGAGCTTCTCCTTAGCACTCATCCTGTGCTTCTCATCCTCTGCCATTACATGGTTATAGGTAAAGAAAAGGGTTTATAAAATTTGTTGCAGCAAGGCAAAAAGCCTGCGGCTGCCTGCTGCAATAATAAGTCAAAGCTTGCACCCTAGGCTGGGAAGCACTTGTTTCAAGAAATCATCAACTTCCTTGCTGGTGCCAAGGCTTAAGTCCATTATTATGAACTTGAACTCGTCTCCAGAGTAGGCTTGCACCATTGCATCATATTCAGGATCTCCTTGCTTGGCGTTCTTTACGCAGTCAATTATTATGGCGTGCTTGTTAAGGTAGAATGAAGGCTTAGCCTCATGGCTGTTGATGTTGATGAGCTTGTCCCTCTCAAAGTCAACAAACTGCCTGTAGAGGAAATGGCTTATCCATTCCTTCAGCTCTGCAAGCGCTACTTTCTTCTGGCGTTCCTTCAAGTCAATTGCCATTTTTGATTTTTCCTTTCAGATACTGGTATATAAAGGTTGCGGAAAAAAACGAAAAACATTTTTTCCATAATATTTTTAAAACAACCCTCACCAAGGGGGCTTATGAAGATAATAATCACTTTAGGCATAGGCGATGGGCCTACTGAACTGAGCGCTTTTGACAATGCATTGCACCAAGCAGGCATTGCTAACTATAATCTTATCAGGCTTAGCTCTGTGATTCCTGCGGGCTCTGAGATTATTGACAAGAAGATTGACTGGAACAATAAGGAGTACGGCCATAGATTGTACCTCGTGTACAGCGAGTGCTCTGCATCTGAGCCTGGTAAGGAAGCTTGGGCAGGCCTTGGCTGGATTACTGAGGAAAAGACAGGCAAGGGTTTGCTAGTGGAGCATCATGGGCCATCAGAGGCAGAAGTCAAGAAACAGATTAATGATTCTTTGAAGAGGATGCAGGAGTACAGGCCTGACAAATACGGTAAGATAAGCCATAAGGTTGTTGGCATCAAATGCAAGGGCAAGCCTGTGTGCGCAATAGTGGCTGCGGTCTATAAGAGTGAAGGCTGGAATTAGGGCAAATGTTTCTTCCTATTTAACAAACTCAACCCCTTCCATGCCCTTGAAGGCATTGTCTCCTGTCAGGAATTTGATTCCCCTGCTCCTGGCCATTACGTAGCCTATGCAGTCAATGTATGAGAACTTTTTCTTCCTATTGGAGTTCCTGAACAAACTGGCTTTTTTGATGGTGTCATCGCTTATTTCAACTGCCATGCCCCTGAAGAATTCAAAATAAGCATCTGCTATCCTTTCTCCTTTTTCCTTTAGCGCCAGATAATGCAGCTCCAACAGATTCATCTTGGTAGTTATGGCATTAATGTTTTTTCCGTACTGTTCGTAGTTTTTATTTCCATTTAACACTTCTACAAAGGCGTATGTGTCAAAAAAATATGTTTCTGAATTATTCTGATCTATTCCCATCCTTTCCTTTCCTCATCTTTCATTTGCTGGGCGCTTTTCTTGAATTTGAGGCTGCCAAATATTGCGCTCAGGTCTGTTTTCTTCACCACGTCCACTAATATGGTGTCTTCTGGCTTCAACTTGTGCTCCTCCACAAAGCTTTTCGGGAACACTCCACCTAATGAGTTGCCCCATTTCCTTAGCGTTACTTCGACTGCCATGTTAATCACCTTTGCTTTAGGGAAATTGCCTCAGCCGTCTGCTTCACCATGAGTGAAAACTTTTCCATCTGAGCGAATGGTGATGGCTGACTCGGCGGGGGACGGCCCCTCGGGGTGCCGAGGGCAATTTTCCTTCAAATAGTTATATTCTAGTTATATTTATGTATAACTAATATTTAAAGGTTTGCAATCGGCATCCCAAATAAAGGCTTGAAACTGCTGCTTAATAAAATGCTATGGTGAAATTCCGTGATGTTTCCGGCAGGAAGCGGAGTTTATGCAAGCTTATGCTTTTTAACTTTTCAGCCAGTCCCTGACAGCTTTGCTGTCACAGCAAAAACGCAGTTTTTGCATGCCAAGAGCAAAGCTCTTGTCAGCTCAAAAATGCTAGCATTTTTGTTGGGCGCTTGAGGACCACAAGAAGAAAACGTGCTTTATTATTTGCGCCTGCGGCGGGCCTGACATGCACTTCTTTCCATCAGGGATATTTTTAGAAATATTTATATAATTCAGTCACAAAGGGCAAGGTATGTTTGTATCGTTTTTTGGCATGAGCGATGAATCCTATGATTTGGCAGCTGCAGAAAAGGGATTTAATGAGATATTACAGCAGATGCCTAGCGATGAAAGAAAGAGACTGAATTCAGAATTTGTCAAGGCTTTCCTTAAAAACTACAAATCTATTATGAGAGAGGAAGTGCCTCCAGATAAGTATTATTCTAGAATTGAGAGCATTTTCTCTTTGGCAAAAGATGGTATCAACATTGGCCTCGAGCTAGGTATAAGAGAGTATAGCCAGCATTTGGGTGGCTCTTTGGGAGCGTACATGGCTGCGGTAGAGAAGTTTATTATTCCCCTTGACCCTAAAATGGTACCGGCACTTCGCAGCCGCATCTTAGCATTAAACAATGAACTAGCTGTTATCCTAAGAGCTTCTAATAGGCATGTGAAAGAAAAGTTCATACGCTGGAGGCTTGAGGCAATTGCCAGCAAGCACAGGGATAAGCTGACTCCAGAGAAAATTGAACTTATTGTTATGATGGCCCGCCAATTCGCTTAGCACCTATTTTTTTAGCAACATTTAAAAGACTATTCCCACTCATGGCTTGCATGAGCACATTATCTGAGCTTAGGAGGCAGAACCTGAAGCTAGCCAAGAAGCTTGTCAAGGAGTCTGTGAACCAGGACTTGTTCATAGTCAACGCCATAAGCAATGTTGAGGAGCTGGCCAAGATTGCCAACACCCTTACCAAGAGGCTTAGGGAGTGGTATGCTATCTATTTTCCTGAGCTTGAGAAAAAGGTTCAGGACAACGAGGCTTTTGTCAAGCTAGTGCTTAAGGCTGACAAGAAAGGCTTGCTCGCAGAAGGCAAGGATAATGTCAAGGATGAGATGGGGGCTGACCTGGAAAAGCAAGACTTAGAGCCGATTCTTTCCTTGGCAAGCATCATAACAGACTTGCTCAGGGAAAAACAGCTCTTAGAGGATTATCTTGATAAGACAATGAAAGCCCACGCCCCTAACCTTTCTGCTGTTGCAGGCTCATTGATTGGTGCCAAGCTTTTGAAAGAGGCTGGCAGCCTTAAGAGGCTTGCGATGATGAGGAGCAGCACAATACAGCTGCTAGGTGCAGAAAAGGCTTTGTTCCGCCACATAAGGACTGGAGCTCGACCTCCTAAGTACGGCTATTTATTGCAGCACCAGTTTGTTCAGAAGGCAAAGAAGGATGAGCGAGGCAAGGCTGCAAGGGCATTGGCTGACAAGATATTCCTTGCTGTGAGAGTTGATTATTTCAAGGGCTCATATATTGCTGACAAGCTCATAGCAGAGCTTGAGGAGAGGTTCAAGATCAGCCTGGACAAAGCAGGGGATGCGAGCAGCAGGGGTGGCAGAGGATGAAGATATCAAGGCATGACAAGGTCTTGTTGCTAGAGCGAGAAATACTGGCATTGCTGCTCTTGATAATAATAAGCATAGTCTTTTATTCATACCGCTATAATATCTCATTTTACATGCTGCTATTGGCTTCTGGGTTTGCTTTTTATTTCTGGATGCTCTATGAGGAGAGGATACACAAGACAGGCAAGAAGCATTCATATTTTGAGCACACCTCCAGCTATATCATGCTGGCCCAGAGCGCAGTGGCCCTTGGCTTATTGTTCATGCTCATGGGATTGGATTTTCTTATGTTCACTTTTAATATCATTAGCGTGGTCATGTACAGCGTAAGCCTAAGCAACATGATACTCTATAAGATAGTTTTCCCGAGGTAGTTTTCAAATGCAGCAGATAAACAAGTTCAATGCTTACGACAACAGGAAGAGCAAGAGGAATATCTTCACTAAAAACCTTACTCCTGGCAAGAGCTTTTTTGCAGAGGAGCTGGTAAGGATTGGAGGAGTGGAGTACAGGTCATGGGATGTTTCCCGAAGCAAGCTAGGCGCTGCTATCAAGAAGGGCTCTTCGCAGATAGGCATAAAAGAAAAGGACTTGGTGTTGTACCTTGGGGCAAGCCACGGCTTCACTCCCAGCTATGTGTCTGACATGGTAGGCAAGGAAGGCTTTGTGTTCTGCATAGACAACGCTCCCAGAGTTGTGAGAGACTTGGTGTTTGTTTGCGAGGAGCGCGAGAACATGGCACCTATCCTTGCAGATGCCAATCATCCTGAAGAGTACAAGGAATTAGTAACCAAGCAAATGGATATAGTTTTCCAGGACATAGCCCAGCGCAACCAAGTAGAAATCTTCCTTAAGAACTGCGATGCTTTCCTAAAAAAGGGAGGGTTTGGCCTCTTGGCATTGAAAGCCAGGAGCGTTGATGTCTCAAGGCGCCCATCAGACATTTTCAAGGATGTGAGAAGGCAACTGGAGCAGAGCAGCATGGTGATAGTTGACTACAGGACTCTTGAGCCCTTTGAAAGGGACCACGCCATGTTTGTGTGCAAGAAGAAATAGGCCATGTCTTGGTAAGCTATGCTTTGCTTACAGCTCTACAAATTCTGTCTTGATCTGCTTCAGGCTCATGAGGGTGGTTATCTTGCTCACTCCTTTCCTTGAGATGACGCTTTTGACAAACTCATAATAGGCATCCTGGTCATTTGCCCTGACCTTGATTACCATCTCCCAGTCCCCTGTGATGATGTCCACGCTCTCTATCTCTTCATACTTGGCAAGCTCCCTCCCTATCCTTTCAGGGTCGCCGTATTCATCTGGTGAAAAGTTCAACAGCACGTATGCGCAGAATCCTTGCTCTATCTTCTTGTAGTCAAACACTGCCTTATAAGCCTTGACCTGCCCTTCATTTTCTAGCTTCTTTATATTATAGTGTATGGTGGTGGAGGGCTCTTTTAGCCTCTTGGCTATCCTTGCTATTTGTGGGGTTGCATATCCGCGGTGCAGCAATCCGATGAGCTTCTGGCTTATATCTTTCACATTATTGAATAATATTCAATTATTTATATATTTTACGCTAATTATTTGAATTTTATTCAATAAGATATATAAGGTTAAGACGACACACTACTACCTAGTAAAAAAAAGGAGGTGCAAAGATGAGGATAAGCCAAAAAAGGAGAATAGGCAAAATAAGAGGTGGTTGCCGGTACTGTTGCTAAGATGGCAACCCAAAGAGAGCTTGATGCAGGGCTCAGGATAGGCAGCTCTGCCATTGTTGATGTGGAATGGCTTGACGCCTGCGCTCACATGGCAGTGGAAAAGATTAACCCAAAAAAGCTTTCTGAGCTGCTCTGCCCGACTCACACCATCGGCAAGGTGGTGGCTCAGGACAAACAGGTTCTATGCGTGGCTACTAACATTAGCGCAGCCAACGGCCTAGATCTCATAGCCATACCCATAAGATGGATCAAGCTCATAAGGATAATCCAGACAGCACATTAAAAACAGCGCAGTAAACTGCGGGAGGTGAAACAAATGGTGGAAGTCAACGTAAAAACCATAGAGCAAATGCTGGCTAGCTTTGACCTGAGCGATCTGCCTGAGCACATAAGCGTTGAGGAGGAGCTAAAAGGGTTGCATAAATACCTTTACTACGGACCTGTTAGAGTGAGAGATAGCAATAAACTGCTATATGAGAGACGCGACATCGCAGAAGCTAGGCGCGCATACGCATGGACGAATAAGGGTGAAGCATCCCGCATGCGGGCCCGAGGATTTACTGAACAGGAAATAGAAACACAGTTACAAGGGCCTAAAGAGTTCAGAGACAGAAACTCGCCGTTTTACAGAGAACAGGATTAAGAGCAGGCTCGATTAGAGTAGATTAAGACATCGCACTGAAAGTGCGGGAGGTGAAATAAAATGGAAGCAACAATAACTTTGGCAATAGTTGCGATGGTATCTTGCTTGATGGCAGGCATGTACTCGACAAGCACAATGCATTCACAAGGCTACGAAGAGAGCTTGAGAGGGCATAACAACCCCCCAAAGAACAATGATTCAGAGCAAAAGCCAGAGCAGGATGAAAAGAAAAAAACTATGTCAGACTTGGAAAAGATGGCCCTTAGCGAGCTGCCAGAGAAGCTAGAAAAGAAGCCATCAGGAATACTCGGAGAGCTTTACGTCAAGAAAGAGATATATTTCAGGAAGGACTTGGCCTGATAAATAAGCTTAGAGTGATAACTCTTATAAACTCTTTTTATCACCTATTTGATTTTAAGGAAACCATAATCTTTTTATATTCTCATCTTAATAGTGAACAATATGCTTTTCAAAAGAAATAATGGTGCCTTGGCCATTTTAGCTATGCTGTATGATGACCCAGAAAGGAATTATGTGTGGTATCTTAAGCATCAAGTTAATTCGATTGGCTTTTCTGGGGGTTGCACTGTTAACTTGCGCAAGGTTCTCTCTGATTTTGCCTTCAATGGCATAGGCCCCTATTTTAAGGCGTTAATTGTCTATGACAAGGAAAATAATACTTTTTTCCTGGAGAACCCTGATAAACACAAAGTCTTTCTTGATGGGGAAGAGTTCCCTGGGGGCAAGAGAGAAAAGCTTGAAACTGGCAGCGTCATATCCCTCGGAGCAATAGGGCAGGATTTTGTCTTCTACCCTATAGAGTTTTGCATCTCTACAAGAGGGACTGATTATAACCTTGCAATGAATAAGCCTACAGTTATCGGAAGGCAAGGGGATATAAAAGTCGCCCCTGAACTTCAGTTCCATGCCTCTGAAAGGCATTGCTCCGTCCAGTTTGACTTCAAGAAAAACAGGTTCTTTATCATGGACTTGGGAAGCGCCAACGGGACCTTTGTGAATGGCAAGAAGATTGGAAAATTTCCTAAGGTTTACCTAAAGGATAGAGATGAGATTCAGTTTGCGCCAGCGCATTATGGCTTCGAGGAACATTTAATTTATCGTGAATACGGGAGACATTTTCTAAAGGATAGAGAACTACACCATCTTCCTTCTGTTAAGCAGAGGATTGAGGAAGAGATAAAGGAGAAGGAATTCAATTCTTTCAAACAGAAATTTTATAGGGGTGTGGAAGAAATATTCAGCAAGCATGGCTTTTTAGATAATTCATCACATCAAAAGCCATTCAGGTGGCGGGAGTTGCTTGGGAGCAGGTTCTGCGGATTTGGAAAAGGCGGTGATTGCTTAGAGCCGTGTTCCCATGATTACCAAAATACGAAGAACCCAGTATGCCAGCATTGCTTCAAGATATTCATCAATCCGACATCAGATGGCTTCTTGGAAGTTTTTGACAGGGCGCTTCAAATATTGGATGATAATCTTAAGGAGTTCAAAGCAAAAGTGATTGGCAGCGCTGACGGCTTTCGGATGAACTCTTGCGAGGAGATAATCGTCTATTGCAGGAGCAAGGAGGATTGCAATAAAAGCGTGAAAGAGGCCCATGAAAGCGTATTGCAATTGGTTGACATACTTAAGAAGGGGTTGAAAGACCTTGAGAAATACGCTGACCCTATTCGCTCGAGAAGTTATTTATCTAAGAAAGTGACTGGGCTGGTATATTACAGGCAGGGAGGCTCCTATCATAGGGGGGGCGAAAACTTTGATAGGCCAGAATTGTTTGCAGGTGAGAATCGATACCTTTTTAATACGAACATATAATGTTTCTAATTTTTCAAAAACAATTAAAAAGACTGCATTTATCCTTGGTTGTATGAAAGGACTGCTATTACTGAGCTCAGGCATTGACAGCCCTGTAGCTGGAGCCATGATGATTGAGAAAGGAGTTGAAGTGATAGCATTGCACTTGAGGATGCACAACTCTGAGGCAGAGGACAAGAAAGTAGTTGACTTGGCAAAGAAGATTAATGTCAAGCACTTATTCTTTGCAAGCATAATCCAGGCACATGATGCTTATCAGGAGAAGTGCAACCCTCGCTACACCTGCATCTTCTGCAAGAAGACAATGCTTAGGGTGGCAGAGAAGCTTGCAGAGAAGGAGAAATGCGATTTCATCATAACTGGCGAGAACATGGGACAGGTGGCAAGCCAGACATTGGATAATATGGCTGTAATCATACCAGCTGTCAAGATGATGGTGCTCCAGCCATTGCTGAGCTTTGACAAGAACGACACAGTCAAACTGGCAAAGAAATTCAGCACTTATGAGCTGTCAATACAGAAAAGCCCTGGCTGCCCTTATCTTCCGCAGCACCCAGCAACCACCTCAACCATTGCAAAGCTGGAGGCAGAGGAAGCGAAGATTGAGATTGATAGATTGATTGAGGAGAGTTTGAAGACTATTAAGAAGATTGCCCTTAACAAAGCGTAAATTATTAATATTGCTATGACACAGGAAGTGATATGAGAAAAACAATGCTTTTGCTAGTGATGCTTTCTCTGGCTACAGTTTCTGCTCTTGCCACTCCTTCAGAAGATGTTGCTGACCCTTTTTTTGTGCAATGCTTGCTAATAGGTTTTAGGCCAGAAATAGAGGAACGGATGGACATGGTTGCTAATCCATCTGAAAACATGACCCCTCAGCAAAGGGATGAAATGAGCATTAAGTTGATATCTGAGATAGAGAGTTGGGGCCGTGAGTGCTGTAATTTTACTATTGACCCTGTTAAATGCCGCCAAGAAACCCAGAAAATGGTTTGGCAACAAAGAAAGAAAGCTGCGATTTCCTTTATTTTCTATGTTGTAGCCCCCATATTGTTTTTGGCCATATCAGTATTTTACTTTGTAATGCTGGCTAAAAAAGTGAGAAATAAAAAGCTTAGGGTAGCGCTGGCATTATTGGCAGTAATCCTTGTATGGGTAGCGATATGGCTTTTCGTAACACTCTGGAACATTGCGCATAGGATTTGAAAAATGTCAAGAAAGTCTACTAAGGAAAGCGTCGAAATACATACCAGGCGCATGTACGATGAGTTCGGCTCAGAATACCAGAAGAGAAGGGATGAGAAGGATATCACCAAGATATATAATGAATTCTTAGAAGTGCCTTGCATGATAAAGGCTGTCGGCAATGTCAAGGGAAAGAAGCTTCTGGATGTTGGCTGCGGAGCAGGAGTGCATGCAAAAGCATATGTGAAAAAAGGCGCAAAAGTGCAAGGCATTGACATAAGCAACACTATGATAATGCTAGCAAGGGAGCGCTGCAAAGGAGTTGATTTCAAGGTAGGCTCAATGAACAAGCTGCCTTATGCTAGCAGCTCTTTTGATATTGTGACTGCAAGCCTGGTGACTGACTATATCAAGGACTTAAAAAAAGCTTTCCTAGAGGTGAACAGGGTTCTCAAGAAAGGAGGGTTGCTCTACACATCTGACAACCATCCCATTGCCTGTGCCAGGGAATTCTATGAGAATGATTATCTCAAGATCAGGGCTCTTGGCTATGTTATGGACAAGAAGACAGGCAAGAGGATTAATCTTGGCAGGAACTGGCTTGAGGGCATTGATGAGTTTGAGATGGTACCGGGCATGATGCTCAAGACCTATAAGAGGACTTTTCATACTTATCTCAAGGCCATTAGGGACGCAGGCTTTGAGCTCATAGATTATATTGACTGCAAGCCAATACCTGAGTTCAAGAAGTATGACCCTGATGCTTATGAGCTGTTCTGCAAGATACCTATATTTGGCATAGCTGTGTGCAGGAAAAAATAAGAAAATAATTTTCTTGCCTTAGGGAGCTGCTGCCCCGATAGTGGTTATGAGCTTGAAAAACAAGAGCATCACAACCCCTATTATTAAGGCCATGATCAGCATCATGAGCATTATTGCCAGGAAAGCCCTTAGCTTGCTAATCCCCTGGTACCTGGATATTCCTATTACTTGCGTGTAAAGCGTGTGCACCATTGACGCCAGGTATAGCACTGCATTCACAGCCAAGTAGCTTACTGGTATAAGGCTTATCATCCCTGAGAAGCTGGCAGGAGGCGTTGCTGGCAGCTCTAAAGGCTGCACAATGCTAAGGATGAAGTTGGCAATGTTTATGAAGAATCCGTAAACCACTCCTATAACCATGGCATAAGTGGTAGGCTTGAAAGTGTTATAGTATCCTTTCCTCCCTCCGAATATCAATACTCCAAGGTGGTTGATGCCTGAGCTTATGAAAGGGATTGCAAAGCCAATGCCTGCGGCAACTGCAATGCCGAAGAATGAGAACACCACTGCCAAGCCTCCCGTAGGCTGCTGAAGGGCTGAAGGGATGCTTAAGAGCACACTGGTGAACTGGGCTATCACCAGGATTATCACGAAGTAAATCAAGGGAGGGAAATATTCCTTCTCGCCAGCCACTCCCTCAAAGAATGCCTTCGGGGAGAAGAAAAGCTTCTTTAGCTTATCAAATTGGTTGTTGAAAGCAGGCTTTTGCCCTGATTGCCTGATTGGTTTAGCTCTCATGACTTGATTTGCCATTAATATCACCTGATATAAGGATTATGGCTTCATATTAAAAGTTTGCTATTAAGAAATCTATGATGAATAAAATTCACTCAACACAAGCCTTTACCAAGCCATAGAATAGCGGGCATGGCTTTTCTAGAATCTTCAAGCTAATATTTTAATCGTAATTCCCAAGAAGTAGAGTTATTGCTCTTGTACTTTTCATTAGGTACCTGCATAAATCCAAGCCTCTGATAAAGCTGAGTTGCTGCTTTGAATTCTTTCCTGGTTGTCAAGAATAATTTTTCAAAGCCTAATACGCCTGCTTTTTGTATTAGGTCACTCACTAAAGCCTTGCCCAGCCCTTTTCCCCTTAGTTCAGGAATAAGGTATATGTCAGTAATCTCTCCAGTCATAGGCTCTTTTTTCGGATTCTTCTGTATAAGCCCTCCGCAACCAACAACTTCTTCAGAGCGCTTTACAGTATAAAACACTCTTTTCTCAAGGTCTTGACCATTTGGGCCTCTAAATTCAGATTCAAAAACTTCAGGATGCCGATTATACCAAGCAGATAATCTTGGGCACAGCTCATTGAAGATGGCGTATTTTAATTTTACTATTCCTTCTAAATCACCATTGCCTGAAGGCATAATAAAAAGCCCATTACTATCAAATGCCTTTTTTGTCTTTGCATAGGGCTCATAAAATTTATTCATCAATATCAGAATTTTTTAGCTATTTTTAAATTTTTCATTTAATCACTATTCACTCAACACAAGCTTTTACCAAGCCATAGAATAGCGGGCCTGGCTTTTCAAGCTTGCTTTTTAGCTCTGGATGGGCTTGGGTTCCTACAAAGTACTTGTGCTTTTCCTTTGGCAGCTCTATGAACTCAACTAGCTTGCCATCTGGGCTCATGCCTGAGAACACTAATCCATGCTTTTGAAGCACTTCATGATATTCAGGGTTGACCTCATACCTGTGCCTGTGCCTCTCGCTAACTTCTTTTTGTTTGCTGTACAGGGCCCATATTATTGTGCCTGGCTTCATAATAGCAGGATAAGCTCCCAGCCTCATGGTTGCTCCCTTGTCCTTGACTTCTTTTTGTTCAGGCATGATATCTATGACTGGGTTCTTGGTCTTCTCATCGACTTCTGTGGTGTTGGCATCTTTCAAGCCGCAAACATTCCTTGCAAACTCAACAGTTGCTAATTGCAATCCAAGGCATATGCCTAGGAAGGGTATGTTTTTTTCGCGGCAATACTGCACTATTTGTATCTTGCCTTCTATTCCCCTGCTGCCAAACCCTCCAGGAACAATCACTCCATCTATTCCTTCAAGCAATTTTTTTGCATCTGCCTGGCTGCCCACCTTTTCAGTGTCTATCATTTTAACGCAAATCTTGGTTTTGAGATTGGCGCTGCAATGCTTCAATGCTTCCAATATGCTTGCATATGAGTCTTCTAGCTTAGTATATTTGCCACAGATAGCAATATTCACTGTCTTTTCTAGCTTGTCAAGGTTATCAACCAGCTTTTTCCACTCAGGGCTTACACCTGAGTCAATGCAAAGCTTTTCCTTGATTATGCTGTTAATGCCTTCATCTGAGAATATCACAGGCATTTTGTAGACGCAGTCAACATCAATGCCAGATATCACTCCATTTTCTTCTACATCGCAGAAAGTGCTAATCTTCTTTTTTATGTGAGCATCTAGGTATTCAGAGCACCTGCCGATGATGATGTCAGGGTCAATGCCTCTTTCCCTTAATAATGCTACTGACTGCTGGGTTGGCTTGCTCTTCTGCTCATGCACATTAGTAGGTATGGGAATGTAAGTCAGGTGAACATACAAGATGTTGCATTCTCCTACTTCTCTCTTGAGCTGGCGGCAAGCCTCAATGTAAAGCTCGTTCTCAATGTCGCCAACAGTGCCTCCTACTTCTATGAGCACTACATCTGCTTTTTCATCATCAGCCACCTTGTAGAACCATTCCTTGATATGGTCAGTTACATGAGGGATTAGCTGGACTGTCTTGCCAAGATAATCCCCTCTTCTTTCCTTGACTCTCAAGGCTTCGTACACCTTGCCCATAGTAAGGTTCCAGTTGAACTTGCAATTAATGCCAAGAAACCTTTCATAATGGCCAAAGTCCATGTCAACCTCTCCTCCGTCATCAAGAACAAACACTTCGCCATGCTCAACAGGGTTCATGGTTCCAGGGTCAACATTAAGGTAGCCGTCGCACTTGATAGGAATAACCCTCAAGCCAGCTTTTGTTATCAAGTTGCCAATAGTAGCAGCAGCAACGCCTTTTCCCAAGCCAGAGAGAACACCGCCTGTAACGACAATGAATTTCTTGTTGTCATTCCTCTTTTTACGCGGCATTATTAGATGAAGTTAGAAGTTATATTTAAAGATTATTGAAAAGTTGGCAAGGCCTACGGCAAGTGCAATGTCTTTTACGTTAGGAAAAGACTTGCACTGCGGCCTTTTGGGCGGGGTCGCCCAAGCAAAAGCGAAGCTTTTGATGTG